>CACYIR010000023.1:0-17160 GCA_902774525.1 uncultured Lachnospiraceae bacterium | reverse complement strand
TGGGTGTGACCTCGTCGGGAGTCGGTGAAGCCGGTGTATCGGTAGTCTCATTATTAAAGAGTCCCGATCAAATACCTCCGGACGATCCCTCGCCGTTACCTTTGACAAAGAGATTCCATGCAAGATAGAATATCAGTACCAGAAGTGCTATAGCCGCAAGCACGCTTACAACGGTCAGGACCTTCTCAAGTCCGGAATCCATAGTATCAAGCTCTTCCGTCTCACGCTTAACCTTTTTTCTGACCTTTCTGTCAGAATAAGAGATACGTGTGGACGGAGTCTTGGCTGCACTTGCCGCATTCTTAATGGTGTTAAGTTCTTCCTCGGTAATACTTCTGGTAGGAGAATTGGGTACTATCGCATTTGAAGAAATGCTTACGTAATCTCCTTCAGGATTAATGACCGAACGCTTAAGGTCCACGATGAGCTCTGCAGCGGTCTGGTATCTGCGCTCAGGCTTCTTCTGCATACATTTCTGTATGATCTTATCTACGCTTAAAGGCACCTCGGGATTGAGCTCTCTTACCGGGATAGCCTCACTCTGGATATGGAGAAGTGCTACCGATACAGAGTTATCTCCTGCAAAGGGTACCTGTCCGGATAACATTTCATATAATGTGACACCGAGTGAATAGATATCGCTTCGTTCGTCACTGTATCCGCCCCTTGCCTGCTCGGGAGAAAGGTAATGTACCGAGCCTATGGCATTCTGGGATATGGTATTCGAGGTAGCCGCCTTTGCTATACCGAAATCGGCAACTTTAACCTTGCCCTCTCTCGAAATAATGATATTCTGGGGTTTGATATCCCTGTGTATGATATGATGTGTGTGGGCAGCTTCCATACCCATCGCGATCTGGATGGCTATACCGACTGCTTCCTTAACATCAAGCTTTTTCCTTTTTTCGATGAAACGCTTTAAGGTGATACCTTCAACAAGCTCCATTACTATATAATAGAGTCCGTCGTCCTCGCCTACGTCATAGACGCTTACAATGTTGGGATGTGATAGACCTGCTACTGACTGCGCCTCGGCTCTGAACTTCTGTACAAAGCCCGCATCCGTCGAATATTCGGGTTTAAGAATCTTAATAGCAACATAACGGTTCAGTCTGTGGCAGAGTGCTTTATACACATCAGCCATTCCTCCCGAACCGACCTTGTCGATTATCTCATATCTGTCGCTTATATACATTCCTGCTTTGATCATCTTTTTTCCTCACAATAAACGCTTTTTAGTCCTCTATCTTAACAAGTACCGCAGTTATGTTATCCCTGCCGCCGTAGCGGTTGGCTCTTTCTATCAGAACCTCCGCAGCCTTGTTCATATCCTCACGATTCTCATTGATTATATCATAAATTTCCGAATCTGCAATCATATTTGATAAACCGTCCGAACACAGAAGGATTATATCGTCTTTTTTTACCGGAACCCTGAACATATCGGGTATGACCACCCCGATAGCACTTATGGCCCTCGTGACCACATTTTTCTTAGGATGGAATCTTGCCTCTTCCTTTTTTATATCCCCGTTTTTTACCATCTCCATGACAAGTGAATGGTCTTCGGTTATCTGTCTTATCTCAGTGTCGATGATGTACAGCCGGCTGTCGCCGATATTTAAGACATCCATTTCATTGTTGTCTGCTATCGTAGCCGCAACAAACGTGGTACCCATGCCTTCAAGCTCGGGATTCTCCGCAGCCCTTACAATCAGCTGCTCGTTCGTTTCCCTGATGGCATTCTCCAAGAAGCTCAGCTTGCTTACCACCCCGCTGCCGGCATTTCTTACAAGCTCGACAAACTTTTCCACGCAGAACCTGGATGCATAATCGCCCGCGTTATGGCCTCCCATTCCGTCGGCCACGATAAACAGATTCGGCAGGAGTCCGGTCTCAGAAGTATTGGCATAGCAATAGTCCTGATTCATCTGTCTCATAATACCGACATCTGTTTTTGCTACTGCCTGCAACCGGATCACCCCACTTTCACATTAATTCTGACCGATATCCGCCTCGCCGTTCATATAACTTCTTCTAAGCTGTCCGCAGGCGGCATCGATATTTTTACCCATTCCTCTTCTAATAGTAACATTTATTCTGTTTTTTTCAAGCAATTTTTTAAAATCGGCTATCCTGTCATTCCCGCTCCTCTTAAAATCCCTCTCTTTTACGGGATTTACGGGGATAAGATTGATATGGCAGTTTTTCCCTTTTACAAGCTCGGAAAGCTCCCTTGCACACTCCGCCGAATCATTTACACCCGACATCAGGCTGTACTCAAAAGTAACACGTCTGCCTGTTTTTTCAAAGAAATAATCACAGGCTTCCATTATATCCTTTATCTTATATCTGTTTGCCGAGGGCATTAAGGTTTTTCTTAAGTCATCATTCGGTGCGTGGAGCGATATGGCAAGCGTCAATGCATATTCCTTATCAGCAAGCTCACGTATCTTATCCACTATGCCGCAGGTGGATACCGTGATATTCCTGCCGCTTATATTAAGTCCGTCTTTATCGGTTATCATCTCATAAAAACGGATGAAGTTATCAAAATTATCAAAAGGCTCCCCGGTCCCCATGACAACTATATTGGATATCCTGACATCTGCTGCTTTCTGCATCTCATATATCTGTTCAAGCATCTCTCCTGAGGTCAGGTCCCTTACCTTTCCTCCTATGCCCGAAGCACAGAAAGCACATCCCATCTTACATCCGACCTGTGAGGATATGCATGCCGAATACCCGTGTTCGTACTTCATAAGAACACTTTCGATCGCATTCCCGTCTATAGTCTTAAAAAGAAATTTCTTAGTCCCGTCCTCACTGTCCTCAAGCACCTTTATGGGTACCATCGAATACAGATCGTATTTTAATAAAAGCTTCTCTTTAAACGCCGCAGGCACATTGCTCATCTCATTCAGATCGGCAACATTCTTTTTATGAAGCCATTCATAAACCTGAGTAGCTCTGAAGCTCTTCTCCCCAGCTTCTTCTGTCTCGCGTTTCAGCTCTTCAAATGAAAGTGAACGTAAATCCGGTTTTGAAATCATATGATAATCCTCTGATCCATTCTATGCTGCCGGTATATAAAAGATCCTTCGCTTACGCTCAGGATGACAATATTTCTCAGGATACCCGACCGTATATAAGGCATCTGTCATTTCTTACAGCAGGATATAAAAAATCCGTCGCTCTCATACTGTCCGGGTCTGATCACGATATATCCGTCGTCCGCCCCGTAAGGTACGATACCTTCCGGCAGATGATCCTTTACCGGTATCTTACGCATCCCGCACTCATTTATAAGGAAGCTGTAATTATCGGTATTTTCCCGTCCGGTCAATGTACATGTGCTGTATATAAGTATCCCGCCCGGCTTAACGTACTTTACCGCATTTTTAAGTATCTCCCTTTGCAGTCCGGAAAGCTCAGTGATCTTCTCTTCCGTCACATTGTATTTTATATCCGGTTTTTTCCCTATAATGCCCAGTCCGGAGCACGGAAGATCACACAATACTATATCAAATGCTTCCTTAAATCCTTCATTATATAAAGAAGCATCATTTACCCTTATATCGATATCCTTAAATCCGCATCTGTCCGCCGCTTCTTTTATAAGAGAACATTTAGCCTCCGAAATATCACAGGCGGTAACCCTGTATCCCTGATCCGCCATATGCAGGCTTTTCCCTCCGGGCGCCGCACACAGGTCGAGAACGTTTCCTTTTTTGCTTTTACAGCAGGAATCCGCCACGTATCCGGTAAGTACCGAGCTGAAATCCTGGACCACTATGATCCCGTCCTTAAACTCCTCCATGTCATCGGGAGTCCCTGCACCCTTTAAAGTAAAGCAGCAATCAAGGTATCTGTTTTTCTTAAAAATCTCTTTTGTATCTTTAAAGGAATCATCAAGCTTCTTATATAAGTCCTGCGGCTCCGATTTAGATACATTGATCCTGTAGGATACTCCTGTATCGGAAAAGAAATAATCAAACGCTTCTCTGCTTTCTTCCTTTCCGAAACTGCCGGTAAACTCCTTAAGTACGGGCTCAGGCACCGAATACTTATATGAAAGCCCTGCCCTCTCTATATCGCTTAAAATACTATCCTTCTCACGGCATATATTTCTTAAATTTCCGTTTACAAATCCCGCAAGATTCTTAAATCCGCGTTTTCCGGCAAGCTTTACGGATTCGTCGCACGCCGCAAAATCCGTGACCGAATCCATAAACAGTATCTGGTATATACCTTCTCTTAAGATATTCCTTATAACCTGCTTCTGTTTATCAGCCTTCACCTTGGAATATCTGTTTATTATACCGTCAAGTGTCAGGGCTCTTTCCACACAGCCTCTCACAAGTCTTGATATAAATTTTCTGTCTTCTTTTGTTTCCGTTTTATCCAAAGCTTCCTTAAGGACGATATGAAGCGGTTTTTTTTCTTCCAAAACCTTTATAAGGCAGTCAAGCACTGTATTTCTGGCACTCAATCCGATTCCCCTTTATAATCACTCAACAAATGTTCCGTCAGGAATAACCGTACCTCTTACGAAATCACTCGCAGCCATACGTTTCTTGCCTTCAAGCTGCAGCTCCAGTATCTCTAACGGCTTATCCAATGTCCCGATAAATACCGCATTATCCACGATCCTTATCTGTCCTGCGGCAGCCTCGATATCTTCGTAGTCGGCAGCAATACCGGCTTTCCATATCTTAAGCATTTTCCCGCCGGCAAAGGTATAAGCTCCCGGCCACGGTATAAGTCCCCTGATGAGTCTCTCAAGCTCTTCGGCGCTGTGGTTAAAGTTAAGCTTACCCATGGACTTCTTTAGCATGCTCACATATGTGGCTTCTTCATCATTCTGCGGAATGCTCTCTGCAGTCCCGTCCTCTATGCTCTTTAAAGCCTCAAGAAGCGTGGGTCCTGAAATCTCAGTCAGTCTGTCAAACAGCGAGCCTGCGGTCTCGTCGGGTGCCAGGGTGATCTTTTTCTGAAGGATCATGTCACCGGTATCTATACCCGCATCCATATGCATGATGGTAACGCCTGTTTCCTTCTCACCGTTTATTACGGCCCACTGTATGGGAGATGCTCCCCTGTACTTAGGAAGCAGTGAAGCGTGCACATTTATGCATCCGTATTTCGGAAGTGTAAGTATGTTGTTTTTCAGTATCTGTCCGAAAGCCACTACTACTATCGCATCAGGATCAAGTTTCCTTAATTCATCCACAAAAGCCTCATCCGACGCCTTTTGCGGCTGGAATATCTTAAGTCCCGCCTCAAGCGCTTTCTGCTTTACGGGAGAATAAGTGATCCCGTTTCCGCGCTGGTTGGGCTTATCAGGCTGTGTGACCACACCCAGGATCTCGTGCTCCGATCCTAATAACGACGTAAGTACACCCGCCGCGATGTCGGGTGTCCCCATAAATACTATCTTCATATCATACTCCTCGCTGCAGGCTTTGCCTTATCAGTCTTCTGAAGTCTTTATATTTCCCTCAACCTTAGAAGTATACAATATTCCGTCGAGATGGTCAACCTCATGTTGTATTGCACGTGCTAAGAGCTCATCGCCTTCAAGCTCGAAAAGCTCCATTTTCTCATTAAAAGCCTTAACCTTTACGTGGTTTGCACGGGTAACCACACCGCTTTTTCCGGGTACGCTCAGGCATCCCTCATCACCTGTCTGCGAACCCGATTTATCAACTATCTCAGGATTGATAAGTATGATGGGGCTGTCACCCTCCTCGGATATGTCTATAACTACCACTCTTTTAAGCACGCCTACCTGTACCGCTGCAAGACCTACGCCGTTTGCATGGTACATGGTCTCCAGCATGTCCCCGATAAGCACCTTTGTCTTATCGTTCATTTCAAGTACGGGTTTGGAAATCTTCCCGAGTATCGGGTCTCCTTCAGTCCTGATGTTTCTTAATGCCATGATCATTCTCCGTTTCGTATTTATAGTATTTTATACCGGATTAAAGTCAAACTGTATCGCAACACCCTTATCTTCCGGCGTGTAGGTTGTAAGTCTGTCTTTTATCCTCACAAGTTCAGCATAATCGTCAGATTTAAGATATGCAGAATACCTGTATGTGTCGTTAAGCTTGAAGATTTTTTCCTCTGACGGTCCGAACAGCTTTACGGCGTGTCCCGTACCGGGTTTTCTTTCACCGATTATCCCCTTGATGCAGGGTGCGATACGGTTTACTTCCCGTTTAAGGCTCTCCGCGTCTCCCCCCGATATCATCACCTTCAATATATTCCATGACGGCGGGTAGTTCATAAGGCGTCTGAAGCCCATCTCTTCATTATAAAAACTCTTGTAGTCATGTGCGGCCGCTGCTACTACCGCGTAATGCTCGGGATTATATGTCTGTATGACCACGGCTCCCTTAGCATTACCCCTGCCCGCACGTCCTGCCGCCTGGGACAGGAGTTCGAAAGTTTTTTCCGCGCTCCTGAAATCCTCCGAATACAATGACATATCCGCAAGCAATATGCCTACCAGAGTCACCCTGTGGAAATCATGCCCTTTTACTATCATCTGGGTCCCCACCAGGATATCCGCCTCATGATCGGAAAACTTTGAAAGTATCTCGTCATAGCTTTCTTTCTGCTTCGTGGTATCATGGTCCATCCTTAATACCCTGGCTGTGGGGAACTCTGCTTTAAGAAGTTCTTCAACCTTCTGCGTCCCCGTACCGAAAGCTTTTATATACGGTGAACCGCACTCGGGACAGCATTTTACCATATCCCGTTCAAAACCGCAATAGTGGCACACAAGCTTCCCGTTATTATGATAAGTAAGAGATACGTCACAATGCGGGCATTTTATAACGTGACCGCAGCTTCTGCAGTTAACGAATCCGGAATGCCCTCTCCTGTTTATAAAGAGCATCACCTGTTCCTGCTTTTGAAGACGGTCGGCAATAAGTTCCTTAAGCTTTCTTGAGAATATCGACCTGTTTTTGGCCTTAAGCTCCTCTTTTAAATCCGCCACATATACGGTAGGAAGCTCTGCTTCCCCGGCTCTTTTTTCAAGTTCGAAAAGCTTTATCCTTCCTGCGCATGCCGCGCAGTAGCTTTCCAATGACGGCGTAGCTGACCCGAGTATGAGCGCCGCTCCTTCGGTTTCCGCACGTCTTGCTGCCACATCCCTCGTGTTGTATCTGGGGGAATTCTCGCTTTTATACGAGCCTTCGTGCTCTTCATCTATAATGATAAGTCCTAAGTTGTCAAACGGTGTAAATACCGCAGAACGCGGTCCTATCACGATCTTTGTATCACCGTTTTTTGCTCTTAAGTACTGGTCATATCTTTCTCCTGCCGACATACGCGAATTAAGGACCGATATGCCTTCACCGAATCTTTTATAAAATCTCTTTACAGTCTGATACGTGAGTGCTATCTCGGGTATCAGCATGATCACGCTTTTACCCTGCCGTATCACTTCATCTATGACCGCAAGATATACCTCCGTCTTTCCGCTTCCCGTGATCCCGTGTATCAGATATTTACCGTTTATCCCGCTTCTTATATCCGAGATGATGCTGTCGCTGACCGCTCTCTGTTCCTTATTAAGCTCTACATTTTTCCCGATGCCTTCTTCCAAAGCATCCGCTATGGCGGCCCCGGCATAATTCCTGTAGGCAAGAGAACTCTCTATCTTTATCGTGCCGTCTTTTTCAAGAGCTTTTATGGTTGCGGGCAGGATGTTCAGCTTGTCGGTGACAAGCTCATAATTTAAGCCGCTGTCATATTCGGTGATAAGCTCTTTTAAAAGCCTTTCCTTTGCGGACCAGTGTCTCTTTTCCGCTTTTTCCGCGGCACCCATCAGTGCCGGCAGCGGCAGGGCGGGAAGTATCGTCCTGTTTACTTTATTTTTTATCACTCTTTTTACGGGGATAACGGTTTTTAAAGCATCATTCGCAGTAGATCCGAAATGTTCCTTCATCCAGAACGCAAGCGATATCATTTTGTCGTCCAGGCTTATATTCCCGGGACATAAAGATTCGATATCCTTTATCTTTTCCTCGGGGATCTTGGGAGCATCCGAAAGCCCTACTATATATCCCTTTATCTTTCTGTCGCCTTTCCCGAACGGGATGATCACACGGTCCCCTGCACCGATACATCCCGACAGATGTTCCGGGACCCTGTATTGATAAGTCCTGTCAAGGTTTTCGACGGAAATATCTATTATAATATCCGCGTACATATTGTCACACTCCTCCGACAATATCAGCTATGATCTCCCTTTCATCCATATGATAACGTACGCCTTCTATCTCCTGATAATCCTCGTTGCCTTTACCTGCAAGAAGGATACAGTCACCGTCTTCGGCATTTTCTATCACATATCTTATGGCGTCGCGCCTGTCAGGTATGGTTATGTATTTACCGGTTCCCCTGTTTACACCTGTAAGGATATCCGCGATGATATCCTCAGGCTTCTCATATCTGGGATTATCCGATGTTACTACCGTAAGGTCGGCCATCTTTGAGGAGATCTCGCCCATCTCATATCTTCTGTCCTTAGACCTGTTTCCTCCGCATCCGAAAAGACATACGAGTCTTCCCGGATCATACTCTCTTAAAGTAGCGAGTACATTTTCAAGAGCTACCGCATTATGGGCATAATCTATAAGAAGCGTGAATCTGTCAGAAATCTTCACCGGCTCGAGACGTCCCCTAACATGTACACAGTACAGGGCATCCGCTATAATCTTTGTGTCATCGGTAAAATTTGAGCAGACTGTTATGGCACACAGTGCATTCATAACATTGAACCTGCCGGGGATGGAAAGTGCTGCCTTGCCCGGAAAATGTCCCTCATAATCAAATTCAATCCCCATGACACCGTTATTATTGGTAAGTGTAAGACCTGATGCTTTTTCCCTAAGGGTTACTTTATCCATAAGTGCGGATGAGGTGTTTCCTTCAATACAGAAGCCCTCAACTTCCGCGGTGCTTTCCTTTATCATATCCTCAAAATGGGGATCGTCGATATTTACTATCGCCTTTTTGCACTGCTTAAACAGCAATGACTTGCAATATACATATTCCTCAAAATCCTTATGCTCCGCACCGCCTATATGGTCCTTTGACAGATTGGTGAATACCGCGATATCGAATATCACACCGTAGACCCTGGACTGCTTTAAACCCTGTGAAGACACTTCCATGATAAGCGTATCACATCCCGCATCGACCATCATCTTCATGTATTCCTGTACTAAAAATGACTCCGGTGTGGTATTATGGGTCTCATAGACCTTATCCCCTATAACGATACCGATGGTGCCGATGATTCCGCAACGTCTGCCCGCACCCTCAAGTATGCTTTTAATCATATAGCAGGTAGTGGACTTGCCCTTGGTACCGGTAAGACCTATGGTAGTAAGCTTATCCGCCGGATGATCGAACCATGCCGCAGACAAAAGCGACAATGCCTTACGGGTATCCTTAACCTTTATGACCGTTACTTTGTCTGTATCACTGTCTTGAGGTGCGTCGAGCTTTATATCGTCCTCAACAAAAAGCACCCCTGCTCCGTTTTTCACTGCTTCCCCGGCAAATTCATGTCCGTCAAAGGAAGCTCCCTTTATACATACAAAAGCTGCATTTTTTTCTATCTTTGTCCTCGTATCATATACTATGGACGATATGTCTCTTTCCAGATCCTTTTCTTCGATCTTTGAAAGAAGCAGGTTACCGAATCTTGCCGTTAATTCCCCTAATTTTTTCATAAGCACTCCCTCTCCGTATATCTGTATAATCCTATGTCGTTCCATTCATCAGGATGACACCGAAACGGCCGATGACACGTAAGCACGCTCCGGTCGGATAAAAACAGGAAAGGCTGCCACATTCCTGCAGCAGCCGTATATTTCATCAGAGCCTTCTGTACAACTCCTCATACTGCTTTGCCGAATTGTTCCAGGAAAAGTCAGCTGCCATACCTCTGTCGATCAGCTTGTTCCATTCACGCTTCTTACCGTAATATACCGACTTGGCATATCTTATGGTCGCCAGCATCTCATGTGCGTTGTAATTGCAGAAGCTGAAGCCGTCTCCTGAGTTTTCATACTCATTGTAAGGGATGACCGTATCCTTAAGACCGCCGGTCTCTCTTACGATAGGAACAGTGCCGTATCTTAAGCTCATAAGCTGTGAGAGTCCGCAGGGCTCAAACAGCGAAGGCATCAGATATGCATCACTGGCGGCATATATCCTGTGTGAACGTTCATTGGAATAGAAAATATTGGCAGAAACTCTGTCCGGATACTTCCATGCAAAGTGCCTGAACAGGTTCTCGTATTTCGGATCGCCTGTACCCAAAACTACAAACTGTGTATCCTCGGCACATATCTCCTCGATGACACAGTCAACAAGATCAAGACCCTTCTGGTCCGTAAGTCTGGAACAGATACCGATCATGAATTTATCTTCATTGACCTCTAAACCAAGCTCTTCCTGAAGTGCTGTTTTATTCTTTACCTTTTCCTTACGGAAATTCATGGCATTAAAATTGTTGACGATGAACGGATCCGTCTCGGGATTGTATTCATCATAGTCAAGGCCGTTCACTATACCGGAAAGGCAATTGGAACGTGCACGCATCAGTCCGTCGAGACCTTCGCCGTAGAACGGCATCTTGATTTCTTCCGCATATGTGGTACTTACCGTAGTCACATAATCAGCATATACGATACCGCCCTTTAAGTAGTTTGAATCGCCCTTGTACTCAAGCTTGTCCGGAGTAAAGTAATAATCCGAAAGCCCTGTGATCTCTTTTATGACCTTTTTATCCCATACACCCTGGAACTTAAGGTTGTGTATGGTCATGATGGTCTTGATGCCCCAGTAAAACTCATTGCTCTGGAACGAATCGTGAAGAAATACAGGTATAAGTCCTGTCTGCCAGTCATGACAGTGGATGATGTCCGGCCTGAACCCGATAACGGGAAGTGCCGAAAGCACCGCACGGCAGAAAAACGCGAACTTTTCTATATCCTCATATATATTTCCGTACGGAGCAAAGCCCTGGAAATAAAACTCGTTATCTATAAAATAATACTTGATGCCTTCGTACTCGGCCTCAAAAATACCTACATACTGTCTTCTCCAGTTAAGATCCATATAAAAATGGGTGATGTATTTCATGGAGTTTTTAAGTTCTTCCTTAATGCAGGTATACTTGGGCATGATCACACGCACATCAAACTCTGCCTTATTAAGATACTTCGGGAGCGAACCTATAACATCTGCCAGACCACCCGTCTTTATGAAAGGCACACCTTCTGATGCTGCAAATAAAATATTTTTCATATCATGTCCTCCTTGAGGTATAGTAACTGTATCATGAGCGAATGCTCTTTTTCCTTTCATCGGCCAGTTTCTTCATCTCACCGGCGGATTCGTACACCTTATCCGTCAGCTCCGCTCCGCCTATGAGTCTCGCAAGTTCATTGATGATCTCTTCATCTCCGAGCTTACGTATGCTTGTCCTGGTCCTGCCGTCCTCAACCTGCTTTAATATCTCGTAGTGGCTGTCCGCCATTGAAGCAAGCTGTGCCAAATGGGTAATGCATATTACCTGATGTCCTGTGGCGATCTTGGACAATTTTTCCGATACCTTCTGTGCGGTCCTTCCGCTGATACCGGCATCTATCTCATCGAAGATCAGCGTACCCACGCCGTCTTTTCCGGCCATGACCGACTTGATGCCGAGCATGATCCTCGAAAGCTCACCGCCGGATGCCACATCCTGCAGCGGTCTTGCAGCCTCGCCCGGGTTCATGGACATCATAAATGTGCAATCGTCCGTTCCGTTAGCCGTATAGCCTTCTTTTTCACTGATCTCAATCGTAAACTCCGTCTGGTTGAAGTTAAGCTCTCCAAGAGCTTCTTTTATCAGGCTGCCGAGCTTCTCAGCCGAAGCCTTTCGCATCTTGGTAAGCTCCCTGCTGCTTTTTGAGAGTGCCTTTTCGGCATCCGCAAAATCAGCCTTAAGTTTCTCCGTATATCCTTCATAATCGGACAGCTGTTCAAGCTCTTTCTTAGCCTTTTCGCAATATGTATCTATCTGCTTTACCGAAGCCCCGTATTTGGATTTAAGCTTCATGATGAGATCGAGACGCTCCTCTGTCTCCTCAAGCTCACGGCTGTCATCCGGAAGGGAATCCATATAATCATTGATATCCCTTACTGCATCGCTCAATACTCCGTCAATATCAGCCAAAGCATCCGTCATAGCGGAAAGCCTGTCATCAAACTCGGATATCCTCGAGAGAGCTCTTATCGCTTCGGTCAGGCTGTCAGAAGCCCTGCCGTCGCCCTCAATCGCATTATGAGCCTCAGCCAGCCCCTCCATAATGAGCCTTGCATTGGCCAGCAGCTTATGTCTGTCCTTTAAATCTTCCTCTTCGCCTTCCTTAACCTGCGCACTCTCTATCTCGTTGATCTCGTACTCAAGCAGGTCCGCACGGCGTTTTCTAGCCTGCTCGTCATCATTCAGGCTCTCGCATTCCTTTTTTAATTCCGAATACTTTTTGTACTCTTCCTTTACCTTGTCCTTTAAAGCCTCGAGTTTCTCTCCCGCATATTCATCGACTATAGAGAGCTGGTTCTCTTTTTTAAGGAGTGACTGATGCTCGTTCTGTCCGTATATATCTATCAGGCAGCCTGCAAGCTCCTTCACAAATCCCGCGGATGCGGTCTCACCGTTGATCCTTAAAACACTTCTTCCGTTACTTAACAGCTTTTTGGATATCACGACCTCTCCCGTATCGGAAAAGCCCTCATTTTCGAGCATCCTGCACGCCGCTTCGGGGATGCCTGTAAATGTCACTTCACTTAGTGCATAATCCGCATCGGCTCTTATGATATCCTTCAGTGTCCTTGCACCGAGTGCCATATTTAGAGCCCCGAGCAAAAGCGACTTTCCTGCTCCCGTTTCTCCCGTAAAGATGTTAAGATTATCCGCCAGGTCAATATCGGCTTCATCAATGATAGCAAAGTTTTTTACATGAATATTTGTAAGCATAATCCTCCGTGAGAATACACAAATCCCGGCTTTGTTGTGGTAAAGTAATAAATTAACCCTATATATAGTATATTCTACCACAACTGATAATTATATGCAAGCGGTATCAGTCAAAAAAGAGGGGTAAATTGTAATATTTTTGTAACATTTTAAAAGAGGTCAGGTACCATAAAATTTTTATTAATTATGTTAATAGAAATTTTATGGTACCTGACCCCTATACTTATACTATTTAATTATTCGTCCCAGTTATGATATACATTCTGGACATCATCGTCATCATCAAGCAGATCCAATGTCTTATTGATGTTCTTTATATCTGTCTCATCAGTAAGCTCTACATATGTCTGAGGTATCATGGTAACGTCAGCCTCGAGCATGGGGATCTTTGCTTCCTCCAATGCTTCAAGCACCTTAGAGAAGTCATCGGGATCGGTAATGATCTCGTAGCTTTCCTCTTCGTCGCTGAAGTCCTCTGCTCCCGCATCAAGTGCGATCATCATGAGCTCGTCGGCATCCATCTCACACTCTTCCTTATCGATGATGATCTGACCCTTCTTATCAAACATGAAGGATACGCATCCGGGAGTACCTACGTTGCCGTAGCCCTTTGTGAAAGCGTTTCTGATGTTTGCAGCGGTTCTGTTCTTATTATCGGTAAGTGCCTCAACTATGATGGCTGTTCCCTTAGGACCGTATCCCTCATAAGTTACTGACTCATAGTTTACAGAACCTAAATCACCGGCAGCCTTCTTGATGCTTCTGTCGATGGTATCGTTAGGCATGTTGTTGGCCTTAGCCTTAGCAACAACGTCCTTTAATTTTGAGTTATTATTGGGATCGGGGCCGCCTTCCTTAACTGCTACGGCTATTTCTCTTCCGATCCTGGTAAATATCTTACCTTTTGCGGAATCGTTCTTCTCCTTCTTGTGCTTGATGTTGGCAAATTTTGAATGTCCTGACATGTTCTACATTCCTTTCTGTTTTATATATGTATTAGCCACGGGAAAATGCTCTGCATTTTAACCCGTTTAGTTTATCACACTTTTTTATTCGCTGTCAACTTATGAATTTTATCGGCGAGTTTAATTGTTTCTTCTTCTGTTTTTACCGCACAGAATATGGTATCGTCTCCGGCTATGCATCCCACTACGCCTTCAAAATGCATTGAGTCGATGGCTGCAGCCACAGCCATGGCCATACCGGCCACTGTTTTTAATACCAGAATGTTTCCTGCAGTATCCACAGATACCAGCGCATCATGAAATATTCTTACATATTTATCCGAAATATCACGGTTGCCCTGCTCCACCATAACGGCGTATTTCTGTCTGCCGTACTCCGTAGATATCTTGGTAAGCTTCAGTTCCCTGATATCCCTTGATATGGTAGCCTGGGTAACATTGTATCCTGATTTTTTAAGGAGCTCCAAAAGGTCTTCCTGGGTCTCTATGTCATTCTTACTTATCAGGTCCAGTATGATGCTCTGTCTTGTCGATTTCATATATACCTCCGGGTCTGTATGAAAACTATCTGTTCAGTTTGGTATTCAGTACGTTGAAGTAACTGTGTTCGGGGAATCTGATAAATTTGACTACCGTATCCGCCTGCTCGACATCTATATAGTCTCCCGAATTAAGCCTTACGGCCATCTGTCCGTCTATGGTTGCGAAGCTTTCCGTATCCTGGGATTTTTTCTGCTCGCCTATTACTATCCTTACCTTATCGTCTCCCGATACCACTATGGTCCTGGAGTTAAAGGTATGGGGACATATGGGTGTTACACACATAAGCTTTGCTTCGGGTGTTACTATCGGGCCTCCTGCCGAAAGGTTATATCCGGTGGAGCCGGTAGGTGTAGCCACCAGACATCCGTCACCGGAATATGAGCCGACTGCCTGACCGTTGATGAAGACATCGGTCATTATAAGCCTCGACAGACCGCTTCTTGTGACAGTCACGTCGTTTAATGCCAGACAGCTGCTTATCTTTCCGCCGCTTGATGCGGTGATCTTGAGCTGCATTCTGTTTTCTATGGTGTAATTGTTTTCAAACAGTTCTTTTATGGCGTATTCTATCCTGGATTTTTCTATGACCGAAAGGAAACCCAGAGTCCCCAGATTTATACCTATAAGGGGGATCTCGCGTTCTCCGACTGCACGTGCGGTCTCAAGGATAGTGCCGTCACCGCCGAGTACGATGATACCGTCGCAGTCGGACAGGATGTTGTCATGCTCACTGCTGAACTTTTTCTGCTCTTCCACGGAGCTGTTCAGGATGTTATTGAGCGGATCTCCGAGCACGGTGCATTTTCCGCCATACGAGGAGATCAGTGATCCTATTTTATTCGTGACAGCGAAGTCGCTGTCTTTCGAGGTGTTTGTTATGATGCAAAACTTTTTCACACCGGTCTCCTTTCGAGGGGTTGGTCTTGAACAAATCTACCGGGACGGCGGGTGCCGTACGGTATGTAACCCGACACGCTACCTGCAGGGATATGCCTGCATTTTCTCCCGTCTCTGCACTTCGGACGCTTGCAACCGTGCGTCCGTTTGATACCGGACGCACTTAGGCTGCGCTCAAAAAAACGGTTTGGATAACCGTTTTTTGCCTCGTTCCGATACGGTGAAAACGCTGCATATCCTCTGCACGCTTATGGTTACATACCGTACGGCACCCGCTCGTCCCTTGTGCATGTTATATATTCCTGTGTACCTCATCCGTCTGTTTCGCAGACAACACTTCCCTCAAGGAGAAGTCTTGAATATCATAATATTCAGCCTTCCCCTTGAGGGGAAGGTGGCACGCAGTGCCGGATGAGGTGTAAATTCACATCGTTTCTACATATTGTAACTTAAGATACAACATCTAATCTATTACTTGATCTGGCCTTCAACAGCACCTGCTACAGCCTTGATACAGTCATCAATACCAGCAGGGTTCTTGCCGCCGGCCTGAGCCATGTTAGGACGTCCGCCGCCGCCACCGCCTACGATGGGTGCGATAGCCTTGATGAGGTTACCTGCATGAGCTCCCTTTGCGATAGCATCGTCTGTAGCCTTTGCTACCAGGCTTACCTTGCCGTCTGCTTCCGAGATAAGGACTGCGATACCGCCGCCCATCTTCTCACATAAGTTGTCTGAAAGGTCACGGAGTCCGTTCATATCTACTCCCGGTACCTTAGCTGCCAGTACCTTGACGCCCTTTACCTCTGTTACGGAGTCAAGTACGTTTCCTAAAGAGTCCTTTGCCATCTTAGCCTTTAAGGAGTCAAGTTCGGATGACAGTGCCTTATTGTCAGCCATTAAGTGCTGGATCTTTTCTATAAGTGAAGCGGGCTGTGTCTTTGCAGCGGCTGCTGCTTCCTTTAACAGTTCTTCCTGCTTCTTATAATATGCTATAACATTGGAACCGGTGATGGCTTCGATACGTCTTACACCTGCTGCTGAGAAGTCACCCATGGATACTACTCTTACGGAATCACCGTACTTTTCTCCGAACAGAGCCATAGCTCCTGTCTTCTTAGCTTCGTCGATGCTCATCACATCGGTAACTACAGCTAAGTCTTTTTCTATATTCTCATTTACGATAGTTTCTACCTTCTCTATCTCTTCAGCTGTCATAGCCTGTCCGTATGAGAAGTCGAAACGTGTACGCTCTGTATCCTGATATGAACCCTGCTGCTCTACGCCGTTTCCGAGTACTTTACGGAGTGCAGCCTGAAGGAGGTGTGTTGCAGAATGGTTCCTGCAGGTCTTGTTCCTGCCCTCGGTATTTACCGAAAGCTCAGCCTTCTCGCCCTTAGCGATAGAGCCGGATACTACCTCTCCGACATGACCTGTCCTTCCGCCGGGAAGTTTTACAGCTTCTTCTACCTTAAATTCACCGTTAGCTGTCTTTATGATACCGGTGTCACCCTTCTGTCCGCCCATGGTAGCATAGAAAGGTGTAACCTTTGTTATGATTGTTGCCTTCTCACCCGCATTTACCTTATCAGCTAAAGCATCCTCACCTGCGATAACAAGTATCTCAGATGTCTCATTAAGGCTCTCATAGCCGGTAAAGGCAGTGGTGATTGATTCATCCAGATTATCAAATACGCT
>CACYIR010000022.1 GCA_902774525.1 uncultured Lachnospiraceae bacterium | reverse complement strand
AAGCGTAGCTGAGTGGGCAGTACTGCCTATGTGCTTTGCACGCCCCTCGAGGGGAAGGCTTGAGGAATGACGGATGATGAATACGGAGGAATGGAATGAAGGCATATATATTTTTAGCTGACGGATTTGAAGAAGTGGAAGCACTTACAACTGCGGACCTGCTTATAAGGGCAGGCGTAGAGACTAAGCTTGTAAAGGTGCCCGAGGGATCGACAGGCGGATGCAAGGCTGTAAGAGGCTCACATAACATAAAGGTTAAGCCTGACCTGACATTGGGTGAGGATATAGCTGCGAAAGACCTTTTAGACGGGGACTGCGTGGTACTTCCCGGCGGTATGCCCGGCACTAAGAATCTTGCGGCAAGTGCGGATGTGATCAATACGATAAATGCATATAACAATGCAGGCAAGGTGGTTGCAGCCATATGCGCGGCACCTTCCGTGCTTGGTACTAACGGGCTCCTTAAAGGAAAACAGGCCACATGCTTCCCGGGCTTTGAGGATAAGCTTATAGGGGCAGAGCATATAGCGGCGGGAGCCGTTGCGGACGGCAATATCGTAACAGGTAAGTCCATGGGTTCTGCTGTGACCTTCGGACTTAAGGTGATAGAAGTCCTTTTGGGTAAAGAAGCAGCGGATAAAACAGAGGCATCGATCTACAGAGGGTAGTATACGGTGCCTGTATACAGAGATTAGTTTACAGAGGTTGGTTTTACAATGAAGAAATACTTATTACTTATAATCGTAATGATAGCGGCGATCACGATCCCGGTGGCCTGCAGCTCCGGAGAATCGCGTCCTGATGATATAAAGGTAACGGAGACTCCTTCGGGAGTTGTATCTCCCGAACCTACAGCGGAGCCTTCACCGAGCGTGTCTCCTTCACCTATACCGTCGCCCACGCCTTCACCCACACCTACGCCTACCCCGATACCGGAGCTTAAGGATGTCTGGGAGGAGACCGATGAGCCCAATATGTACAGCCTGCCCGGTATGGACCTTACAGGGTATTATTTTAATGCCTTTATTGATTCCGGGAAGCTTTTATATTTCTTAAATGAGGATTATGCTTCCGAGCCCGAGATCATTTCGTATGATTACACAACGGATACGACCGTACACAAGACCTTAGAGGGTGTTGAAGCTAACGAGTACCGTTTTTATGTGATCCCGGACAAGTATATAGTCATAAATGACGGAAGTAAGACACTGCATTATCTTGATTTTGATTTGAAAGAGATAATGTCCGTTGAGATCCCGATCAAGTCCGCATATCCCGAATTCTGGGCGGATGAGACATATGAAAACCTGTATTTCGTGGAAGCCGATGAGCTTAAGAAATTTAATGCCGCTTCAGGCGAGACGGTCACCATAGCCAAGAACTCCCTGTATAAGGATTCGTATCCTTCAGGCATCACACCGGACGGGAAGTATCTTAAGGTGTATGTATATTCCTGGAAAAAGGGATATTCCGTAGCATACCTTGCGGATATCAATACAGGTGAGCTTACCCGTGATGATGATGCCACGGATTATTTAGGTGAGTATTATATCTCGCCCGATAAAAAGGAGATCCTCGTATCTGACGGTGAAAAGAACAGGGTAATGCTGTATGATATCGATCCTGACAATGAGGAGCTGATGCTGAAGCTTGACCAGAATATCTTCGAGCTAGATACCGAGCCTAAGGCAGTTATCACTCTTAATGATTATTATGACATTATCGCCAAGGTAGACTGGACCAACAGGAAGCTGCTCACACATGCAAGGTATTCCATAGGGGATTATCTTACGATAGAATACAAGTGCTACGATCTCGATACGGCAAAGAAGCATTCGAGCAGCATAATATCAGTTGATTCGGGAGTGTATACCGATTACAGCATGTGCCTCGACGAGGAGAACGGATATATCATCATAGGCGGTAACCGTGGCAACGCCCCGTTTGCTTACGTATGGGATTACCTGAACGATGAGGTTAATACGGATAATACCGATTTCAGACGTATAAATTATATCCCGGACTATCTTGACGAACATCGTAAGGAGCTTGAGGAAAAGTACAATATGTACATATACCTCGGAAGCGAGATATTTGCGACCGAGACGGATTATACGCTTTCATGCTGCAAGAGCGCATCCGAGATGGACGCCGCACTGTATATAGTCGATGAGGTGCTCTCACTTTATCCCGAAGGCTTTTTCGAGCAGATAAAGTACGGCAATATAAGGACTATCGGACTGTATCTGTGCAACGGCTTTACAAAGAAAGCATCCTATGGCATCGACAATGCCATAGCTTTGGCGGGTACCGACGGATATGAGCGTTTCCTTGTGCTGGATATTTCGTATCCTTCAGACTTAAGAAGAAATATCATACATGAGATATCCCACTGGATCGATAACCGTATCAACCAGCAGGACGATCTGTATACGGAGGAATCGTTTGAGAATCTGTGGTCCGAGCTCAATCCTTCCGATTTCTACTACATGAACGATTACAACAAGGCCAGTCCGTTCTACAGATATACTTACGGAAGTGCCAAGGCAAAGGCATATTTCGTGGATTCATATTCGATGTCCAAGGCTACCGAGGACAGGGCGCGTCTGTTTGAATACCTTATGAGATATGATAAGGAATACGGATCTAAATACATGGAAAGCGAAGCCATGAGGAAAAAGCTCCATATGTATTTTGAGAATATCCGTAAGTGTTTCGATACCACCGGCTGGCCCGATGAGACCATCTGGGAGCATAAACTGAACCAGCTTGACAGGTTGTATGACGGCGATGAAAGCCTGTCGTATGAAATTATATATCCGGAGATGAACGGAGATGAGAAGACCTACCTGTCATCCGATGACAGATGGTTCCTTGATGCATATTCCGGCTCGGCATATGCATTCGGATAAGTAATACAGATAAACGAAAGGAATGAAGAATGGGAAAGATACGGACGCCTCTGTGGGACAACCTGAAGTTCATACTGATAGTACTGGTTGTCTTAGGGCATTTCATTAATATCAGGGATTCCGTGACATACCACAGTATTTTTATCTTCATTTATTCTTTCCATATGCCTTTGTTTTTATTCCTTGCGGGACTGTTCCACAAAAACAGGGGAGTATGGAAAAAAGCGATCGCTTTTCTTGCCATATATGTGCTGTACGAACTGGCGATATTCGGTACCAAAAAGGCATTCGGAGTAAAAAGGGCAAAGCTTGATTTCTTTAGCGAATCTGCGGCACCGTGGTTTATGCTTGCGTTGTGCGTATATGTGATACTAGGGTATTTTCTTTACGACTTTATGAAGAAAAAAACGGTACGATGGATAATACTTTCGGTATTTGTCGTATTTTCGTGTATCACAGGATATATACCGGCGATAGGCAGCTTCCTGTCGCTTGCAAAGATCATCCATTTCTTCCCGTTTTTCCTGCTCGGTATGATCTTAGACCGGGATTACTTAGAGAAAATGGCGGCAAACAGAAAGCTAAAGCCTTGGGGTGCGGCGGTACTTCTGCTCTGGATATTCCTCTGCTTTGCCATTATGGAAAAGGTATATCTTTTCCGTCCGTTTTTCGTGGCAAAGGAATCATATCCCGAGTATGCGGGCAGCCTCGGAGCGCTATGGAAGCTTGCGGCATATGCGATATCGGTTGTGACCGGCTGGGCACTTATCATGATAACACCTGCCAAAGAAATACGTCCGATAACCCTCTGGGGAAGCAGGACGATACAGGTGTACTTCTGGCATAAGCTTGTACTTTATGTATTTAAATATACTGATTTAGACAAATGGTTCTATCAGGACGGACCCCATAAGCTTTTATGGATGGCTGTGGCTGTCGCTGTGGCATGTGTGCTGTCGCTTTGGATATTCAGATATCCTACAGAGCTTATCATGGGATTTACCAGAACAAAGGAAAGACGGGAGAAAGTATGAAGATAGCCTTTTTCAGCGGGAATATGGAGCATGGCGGAGGGACCGAGAGGGTTCTTTCGATACTTGCGGGCGGCCTTACCAGCCGCGGGCATGAAGTCATGATCTTTAGTCTCACCGGAAAAGGCCCTTCTTTTTATGAGCTTGATGAAAGGGTAAAGCTTTTCTGGATAGGTTCGAAGACTCTTAAAAGCGATATAGTTTCTAACCTTAAAAAACTGTCCTGTATAATGAAGGATGAAAAGCCTGATTTTCTGATAGATGTGGATATTATCCTCGGGTTTTATTCCGTGCTTTTAAAGGCACGTTTCCCGAAGACACACTGGATATCCTGGGAGCATTTTAATTATTTTTATGAGTTTGATATCAACAGGGGATTAAGGAAGATCGCAAGGTTTATAGTAAGCCGTTTTTCGGAATGCCTGGTAGTGCTGTCCGATGAGGATAAGAAATATTACCTGGACAATATGAGATTAAAATGCAGGATTGAGAGGATATACAACCCGACCCCGTGTGAAGGGAAGGTTATAATAGGGCAGTCTGAAGATAAGGAACTGCCGGAAAACGGATACCGTGCAAAAAAGACCGTGCTTGCGGTGGGCAGGCTTACCCGTCAAAAGGGTTTTGACATGCTGCTTAAAAGCTGGAAGCCGGTAGAAAAAAAGCATCCTGACTGGAATTTAAAGATAGTCGGGGACGGTGAGGAAAAGGATAATCTTTTGGAAGAAGCGGACAAGCTCGGTCTTAAAAATGTTGAATTCGCAGGACAGACAAAGGATGTGGAAAGATACTACCAAAATGCGGATTTCTTCGTGCTTTCTTCACGGAATGAAGGATTCGCCATGGTGGTACTTGAAGCCATGGGACACGGACTGCCGGTTGTGGCTTTTGACTGTAAGGCGGGTGTGCGCGAAACGGTAGCAGACGGATTTAACGGATATCTGGTGCCTTTGGGCAACATAAAAGCACTTGCCCGCAGGATGGATAAATTGATATCCGATGAGGACAAGTGCCGTGATTTCGGGAAAAATGCGATGATGACTTCGAATCTGTTCAGTCCTTCCAAAATACTTGACGAATGGGAGAAGCTCTTTACTTCTTTTCCTTCTTCATATCCTTCTTAAGACGTCTGAAATCGCCTAATGCCTTAAAGCCGATCTTTATGATCCTCGGGATATTTACCGAGTTCTTTCCGGCTTTTCTGGGCTTAAAGCTTATCTCTTTAAAGGTCATATTTTCATCATAATACTTAAAATATGTGGTCATCATGATGTTGGGAAGATTGTAGTCCTTGTCCAGCCTGTACAGGTACTTGGCTACAGTCTTTGTTTTCATAAGCCTGAAGGGTGCGTTGGCATCCGGGACTTTGACCTTAAAATAAACTTTTAACAGGAAACATACTACTTTTTCTACAAAGGCACGTGCTTTGCCGTCGCCCCTTACGGTACGGTTGCCGAATATGCCGTCGTAATCCCTCCTCATATCCCAGAATGCGGGGAATTCCTTAGGACTTGTCTGGCCGTCGGAGTCGGTCTGGAATATATAATCGGCACCCTGCTTTATAGCATAGTCATATAATGCTATAACCTTGGGACCGTGCTGCTTTTCGGTCTTTTCAAGGATCTCGAGCTGAGGGTGGTTCTGCTTATATTTCAATAAGATATTGTGAGTGGCATCAACGCTGCCGCTGTCGGCTACCACCAGGCGGGAGTCGGGACTTTTATCGGCCAGAACCCCGTACCAGGAATCTATAACGCTCAATATATTAGCCTCTTCATTATAAGCAGGCATAACGATGTATAAACTGTCCATAACCCCATCTCCTCGTAAACCTAGAACTATATGGACATTATAATACAACTTTCAGAAAATATCAATAAAATATAGAAATTTAATGGTGATTTGACGAATATTGCTGTCAGGTGTACAAAAATGGACTAAAAACACTTGCCGAGACTATAAAAAAATGGTATAATAAAGAATGGTTAATAATATATTATTAATGTTACAGGAGGCGCCTATGCGTTATATCATCACAGGAAAAAACATTGATGTCACCGAGGGTTTAAAGAATGCGATCTATGAGAAGATCGGAAAGCTTGAGAAGTATTTTAAGCCTGATACTGAGGTACATGCGACCTTCAGCGTACAGAAGGACAGACATAAGATAGAAGTTACCATACCGATCAAGGGTACCATCATCAGAGCTGAAGAGGAAAGTACCGATATGTACGTTTCCATCGACCTTGTTGAGGAGATCATCGAGAGACAGATCAAGAAGTACAAGAACAAGATCGTTGATGCAAAGCAGAGCGCATCGAGCCTCAGCGAAGCATTTGCCGCTGAGCCTGCAGAAGAGGAAGAGATCATTATCACCAGGACCAAGAAGTTCGCCATGAAGCCCATGGATCCCGAAGAGGCCTGCATTGAGATGGAGCTTACAGGACATAACTTCTTTGTTTTCAGGAATTCGGAGACTGACGAAGTTAACGTTGTATACAAGAGAAAGGGTAATACCTACGGCCTTATCGAGCCCGAATATTGATGTGAGGTTGCAGAGGAAAAATAAATGGTTCCGAGTTTACTATTGGCATTAACGGTGATCATCGTTATGATCGATGTATTGGTAGGGATACACCGTGGTTTCCAGTACAGCCTGGTAAGACTGCTCATCTGGATAGCCGGGACGGTTATAGCGCTCCTTATAGCGAGATCAGTTACCGTATTTGTATTACTTAAGCTTGCGAAGGTTCCGGATATGAAAATGTTCGCATTCGACGTGTTCGGAACGAGGCTTAATTCCCTTACCGATTCGGTGGGAATACACCTTTCGGGACTCACGGTATCGTTTATGGTACCTGTCGTGTTCTCGGCGTTGTTCCTTATCACAAAGTTCATCACATGGGTTATATACATTTTTGTAAAGAAGCTCATCATAAAGTCGGCTAAAAAGGCTACAGCCCATAATGCAGCTGTGGATGCGGTAAAAGCGGTCGAGAGTTCCGAGATGCCCGATATAGAATCGGCTGATATAGACCAGCCGGTCAATCTGACAGGACGTGACGGAGCGGAAGATCCCGAGTTCGGTACCTTCGGTATATATCCGAAGGACGAGGAAAGACCGAGACCTGTCATGACGGATGAAGTTCCGGCACTTGAAGCTCCCGCTGCCGTAGAAGCAGTGCAGGAGGCAGCAGAAGAGCCTGCAGTCGATGCACTTGCCATGTTGGCGGAAAGCTCCGAACAGATATCTGAAGCATATGAGGAAGAGCCTGCAGCGGAAGCTGTGGACGGATTTGAAGCTTTAGCTGCATCATCCGAAGACGGATTTGAGAGCTTAGCCCGTGCTTCACTTATGGAAGAGGCAGGAGAGGCTGAGAGCAGAAGCTCGGCAACCAGAAAGGTTAAGCCCGGAAAGATAAAAGTTCCGAAGTTTAAAAGACTTAAGAAGAAGCATTCGATCGCATCTTTACTTATACAGAAGTCCAAGGCATCGAGTGTGTTCGGCGGAATACTCGGTGGTATCGTAGCTATCTACTCATGTGCTATCGTATTTGCTCCTTTATCCAATATGGTAAAGATCATAGCAGATGCAAGAGTGGCTGAGGATGCAGTGGATATACTTGCTACCGCTGTTAATGAAGATGTCGGGGCACTTTTCGATAATGCTTTTGTAAAGAGCGACAAGAAGCCTGACAATTATCCCAAGGTATTTGAGATAAGCGAGAACTTCAGCTTAAGACCCGAGGATTTTACGGAAGTATTTGATACGGCAAATGATTCGATAGCCCATTATGTATATAAGTATTCGGGTGCGGACTTTGTAGCCACATCCATTTACAATTCACTTTCTCCCGTAAAACCCGAGGATATAGACCTTGCAAAGAAGGGAACTGATGTATACAGCTTCCCTGAGTCGTTAAAGTATTATGCAGGTTATATACCTACTACCAAGTCACTTATCGAGACCTTGCGCAAGGGAGAGGGCGTAAGCCTGGAATTGATCGGAAGGATCGAAAGGATGTTAAGGCTTCTGTTTGATACCGGAAGCAAGGGAGATGTCCTTACAAAAGCGGATAAGCTCGGTATAGCCAATACCATAGTGGATACACTGAACGATACCATAAACGAGCAGCTGGGACCTTACAGTACCGATCCGATATTAGACCGGTTCGAAGAATTTGATCAGGTTAACTCAGGAATGGCAGAAGTATTTAACGAGGTAAGAAGACTTATCAGACAGGGCTTCTTTGAACGCAGTATTAATTGAATGAACTAAAATAAAGACCATGAAACGGCTATTTCATGGTCTTTTTTATTTCAATCTTCGCGGCAATCGGTACAACCTATTTTAAGTCTTGTCCCGTCGAATTCAACGCTGCACTCAAAACTTTCCTCGTTAAGAGCTATGTACCAGGTGGAGGTATCGGAGTAGTTTTCTTCGGGTGCGTAGATATATCCTGCGGATTTTACCTGCTCGATATAGGAAAGGACAGCATCCTTTGATACACCGCTGTACATAATATAATTCCCGGTGGTACCTGATGCTTCACTTCCGGTGAATGTGCCTCCCTTAAACTCAGGGATATATTGGAGCATCGTAGTGGTATAGAGGCGGCGGATCTCCTCGTTCTGATCGTCTTCCTTTGCCTCTTCAAATCCGGAGCCGAGTGTAAGGGTTGTCCCCTTATATGTCAGTATGGCTTTCCAGTCCTTATCGTTATAGGCCTCGTATGTCCAGGTATCGGCAACAGTGGATTCGCTCACCTTTACGTTATATCCGGCATTTTTCAAAGCTGAAACGTAAGCCAGCACTTCTTCTTTTGATACGTCGGAGAATACGGCGTAATCAAATGTCCCCTTTGACTCCTGCCCGGTAAATGAACCGTGATCAAAGGCCGGAAGCCAGATGAGGAAAGTCATGTTGCGGTATTCGCTCCTGTCGAACTTGTCACGGGATACCGGAGTATCGGTGGGAGTGACATCCGTAGGGGCATCGGTAGGAGTGAGCGTCGGCTCTTCTGTCGGCTCTAAAGTGGGTGCGGCAGGAGTACCTGTCGCCGCCTCATCAGGTTTTTTACCGTTATCTGATGCAGTAGGAGCCGGTGTATCTTTACCGGAACCTTTCGGGTCATCCGTGGGTTTTCCCTGATTTTCCTTATCAGTACCGTCAGCCCCCGGAGTACCGGTAGCTTCTGTATTTTCACCCGTATCAAACGGGGTTCCCTTTGTATAATCCTTATCGCATGCGCATGTGCCGGCGGCTATGCTCAAAGATAAAACAGCGATCGCTATATATTTTGAAAGCTTCATATTTTCCGCTCCTTTAAAGACTTCTTAACCAAAATTCAGTGCCTTTTACCAAACTTTATCATTATAATCATAGGATGTCAAGAGTACAAAAAATATTCCGAACAAATGGTTGCATTTGTGGCTCAAATAAGGTATAATACTATATCTAGGGGCTAATTCGGATTTTTTATTAAAAACCGGTAAAAAGCAGCCCGTTGTTTTAAATAAAATGAAACGGAGACAGTAATGGCACCTAAATATGACGGCAGTGAAATAGTAGTATTGAAGGGACTTGAAGCGGTAAGAAAACGTCCCGGCATGTATATAGGAAGTGTCGGCTCGAGAGGACTGCACCATCTTATCTGGGAGATACTGGATAACGGTATAGATGAGCACCTTGCGGGCTTTTGCAATGAGATAGAGATAACCATGCAGAAGGACGGCGGCATCGCCATAACCGACCACGGACGAGGCGTACCTGTGGATATGCACCCTACGGAGCATATGCCTACGGCCCGTGTTGTATATACCGTGCTTCATGCGGGAGGCAAGTTCGGCAACAGCGTATATAAGGTATCGGGCGGTCTGCACGGAGTAGGCGCTTCGGTAGTAAATGCATTGTCCGAGCATATGATAGTTGAGATAAAAAGGGACGGCAAGGTATTCCGTGACGAGTACCGTGACGGCGGACATCCCGTAACTGAGCTTGACAGGAGCGGACTGCTCCCGGTAGTTGGAAAGTGCAATAAGTCCGATACCGGTACCAAGGTTACTTTTTATCCGGATAAGACCATCTTTGAGTCAGTAGATTTTAAGCCCGAGGTCATAGTTAAAAAGCTGAAGGAGACCGCATATCTGAATAAGGGACTGAAGATCACCTTCAACGATATGCACACCGGATTTAACCAGGTATTCTGCGAGCAGGACGGTATCAAGAGCTTCGTGGCATACCTTTCAAGGGAAGAGACGGTCATCCATAAGGATCCCATCTACATAGAGGGCAAGAGCGGCGACATAGAGGTCGAGATAGCGTTCCAGTACAATAACGGGTTCTCGGAGCAGATCAATTCCTTCTGTAACTGTATAAATGTCGTGGACGGCGGAACACTGGTCACCGGTTTTAAGTCGGGACTTACCCGTGTCATGAACCAGTATGCAAGAGAGCTCGGAGTACTTAAGGACAAGGATGAGAATTTCGACGGCAAGGATATACGTAACGGCCTTATAGCCATAGTATCGATCAAGCATCCCGATCCTCAGTTTGAAGGACAGACCAAGACCAAGCTCGGTAATAACGATGCCAAGGCTGCGGTAGAGGACGTATTTATACAGGAGGCCACCGTATACTTTGACAAGAACATTGAAGTTCTTAAGGCGATACTTGATAACTCCTTACGTTCCTATCAGGCAAGAAAAGCTGGAGACAAGGCAAGGACCGCGGTGCTTAAACAGTTAAGCGATGTGGATACCAAGTCCAAGCTTGCCGCATGCTCGTCAAAGAAGCCCGAGGAATGCGAGATATACATAGTAGAGGGTGATTCCGCGGGCGGTACTGTAAAGACCGCACGTAACAGGAAGACCCAGGCCGTGCTTCCGTTAAGAGGCAAGATCCTTAATGTGGAAAAAGCAACTCTTGAAAAAATACTAGTAAACAATGAGATAAAATCCATGATAGCCGCGTTCGGCTGCGGCATAGCGGATGATTTTGACATAACAAAGCTTAAATACGGTAAGATCATAATCCTTACCGATGCCGATGTGGACGGTGCACATATAAGCACACTGCTCCTCACATTCTTCTACAGATTTATGCCTGAGCTAATCATGGAGGGCAAGGTGTTCCGCGGACTTCCGCCTATTTACAGGGTGGAGTACGAGGTCATGGAAAAGGGCAAAAAGAAGAAAAAGAACGAATATATATTTGATGACCACGAGCTTGAAAAGTTCAGAAAAACAGGCCAGAAGATACTGGCACTCCAGCGTTATAAGGGCCTAGGCGAGATGGATGCCGAGCAGCTCTGGGAGACCACTCTTGATCCGGACCAGAGGATACTGGCCCAGGTGTCCATCAGTGACGGCGTGGAGGCCGACGAGATAACCTCCATGCTCATGGGGACCAATGTTCCGCCGAGACGTGATTTTATCATGAGTGAGGCAGATAACGCGAATCTAGATTTAGCATAACACGAGGAAACCGAAATGAGTGAACCTAAGGAACAGATAGTACAGCTTGATTTTGCGGAGGAGATGAAGACCTCCTTCCGCGATTATGCACTTAGTGTAATACTGGCACGTGCGCTTCCTGACGTGCGGGACGGCTTAAAGCCCGTACAGCGAAGGATACTGTATGCCATGAATGAGCTGGGGCTCGATCCTAAAAAGCCTCACAGGAAAAGTGCCCGTATAGTCGGCGATACCATGGGTAAATACCATCCTCACGGCGACAGCTCCATATATGATGCACTGGTGCACATGACGGAGGATTATTCCCTCTCTGTTCCGCTTGTGGACGGCCACGGTAACTTCGGATCCATAGACGGTGACGGGGCAGCTGCCATGCGTTATACCGAGGCACGTCTTTCGGAAGGCGCCATGACCATGCTGGAAAACCTCGACAAAGGCTTAGTCGAGTTCATGCCGAACTTTGATGAGAGCGAGAAGGAGCCCAAGGTCTTACCTGCCATGCTCCCGAACCTCCTCATAAACGGCACTACCGGTATAGCCGTAGGTATGGCGACCAATATCCCTCCGCACAATCCCGGAGAGGTTATAGACGGCGTTATAGCTTACTTTGATAACCCCGACATTACCGAAGAAAAGCTCTTAAAATATATCCCCGGACCGGACTTCCCCACAGGAGGCATCATCACCAATACCGATGCACTTCCTGAAATATACCGTACCGGTGAAGGCAAGGTGAGAGTAAGGGCTAAGACCGAGATAGAAAACGGTGAAGGCGGCAGGAAAAATATCGTAGTCACCGAGATACCGTATACTATAGCAGGCAATAAGCTGAAACTTGTGGAGAACCTTGTATCCCTCATGAAGGATAAGTCCTTTGAAGAGATATATGATGTAAGGGACGAGTCCTCCAAGGAAGGCATCCGTATAGTCATAGAGGTAAAAAAGGACAGGGATCCCGAGAACCTTTTGAACGGACTCCTTAAGAAGACCTGCATGGAGGATACCTATACGGTAAACCTCTTAGCGGTTAAGGACAAGCAGCCCATCGTATTCAGTTTAAAGAGCCTGGTAAAGGAATTCGCCGATTTTCAGGAGATACTCTATACAAAAGAGCATGAGTACCTGTTAAATAAAGCCGAGGCAAGGCAGGAGATAGTAAGCGGTCTCTTAAGAGCCACGGATGTGATCGACCTTATCATCGAGATCCTTCGCGGAAGCTCATCCGTAAAGCAGGCTAAGGACTGCCTGATATCAGGTATCACTACCGATATCCGCTTTAAGAATCCGGGCTCGGAGCAGCAGGCCAAGACTCTTAATTTCACGGAGCGTCAGGCCGATGCGATACTTGCCATGCCTCTCTCAAAACTGATAGGACTGGAGATACTTAAGCTCCAGGAAGAAGCAAAGGAGCTTGCAGAAGCTATAGCGGGTTACAAAGAGATACTGGCCGATAAAAAGAAGCTGTATAATGTCATAAAGAACAGGCTCAAGGAATACCGCAAAAAGTTTGCAGTTCCCAGAAGAACTGAGCTTCTGAATGTGGCTACGGCTGACTATGTGACAGAGTTTAAGGTGGAGGATATCTATATCCTGATCGATAAGTTCGGATACACCAAGTCCGTGGATGCTACAGCATTCCAGAAGGCAGGTGAGGACAACCTTAAGGAATTCGTCCATATAGTACCCATGAAGAACACCGACAGGCTCTGCTTCTTTACCGCGGAGGGCAACATGCTCCAGGTAAAAGCCGAGAAGATACCGCGCTGCAGGATAAAGGACAAGGGCCAGCTGATACATAACCTTGCGAAGGTAGAGCAGCAGGAAGTTATATTCTATGCGGCATATGAGACATTGTTCGACTCGATGCTGCTGTTCGTGACCGCAAAGGGTTACATCAAGCTTGTATCCGGTATAGAGTTTGATACCAACAGAAACCTTATGGCAGGCACCAAGCTTGAGGACGGCGACACTTTGGTCAGCGTCATTATGCTGAGCTCCGCTGATATCCTTTCGGAGAACAGAAAAGTCATAACTATCACCAAGTCCGGCTACTCGCTCGGATTCCCGCTCAAGGAAGTAAGCGAAATGAAGAAGACGGGCCGCGGAGTAAAGGCCATGACCTTAGATAAAAACGATAAGATCGACTTTGTGACGGTAGCGGCTCCCGATACCGAAACCTTTGAATATAAGGGTAAAACGGTGATCGCAAAGAAAATAAAACTGAGAGCCAGAGGAGCCAAAGGACAGAAGGTTTCCTTGTGGTAAAACGGGACTTAAAACTACTCTATCCATAAAAACATAATTCTTGACAATATGGATTTTGTGGGGTATATTATTAATGTACGGGTATGGGTAATTTTACCGTACCGGACAAATCCGTATGAACAGGAGAACCACAATGGCAAAGAGAATTCTTGTTTGTGATGATGCGGCTTTCATGCGCATGATGATTAAAGATATTTTGACCAAGAATGGTTATGAGATAGCAGGCGAGGCTGAAAACGGAGCCGTAGCCGTAACAAAATATGCGGAGACCAAACCCGATTTAGTAATGCTCGACATTACCATGCCCGAGATGGACGGCATCCAGGCCTTGAAGAAGATCAAGGAGCAGGATCCTTCGGCTATGGCTATCATGTGCTCTGCTATGGGCCAGCAGGCCATGGTAATAGAGTCGATACAGTCGGGCGCCAGGGATTTTATAGTAAAACCTTTCCAGCAGGAGCGTGTAATAGAAGCTATTAAAAAGGTTATAGGATAAGAATTTATAAAACCTGTCCCGAACGGACAGGTTTTTGTATACTACAAAAGTGTTCTGATGAGGTTTGAAGGATTGCGTCAGTTGCATACAGCGGTGCAATCCGTAGTATAATAAATATTAAAAGGAGTACAAAAGAAATGGCAACAAAAACAACCAAGGCTGCACCTAAGGCAGCAAAAACAAAGAAGAAGGACGAGAAGAAGATAAAGAATGCATGGTTAAAGTACAATGCATCCCAGCTTAAGGAGTTAGAGTCCTTAAATGATGAATACATCGATTTCATCTCTGAGTGTAAGACCGAGAGAGAGTGCACCGATAAAATAGTCGAGATGGCTAAGAAGCTCGGATATAAAGATATCAATAGTGTCAAGAAGGCTAAAGCCGGAGATAAGCTTTACGCAGTAAATAAGGGTAAGGCTATAGTACTTTTCTTAGTAGGAAGCGAGCCTTTAGAGAAGGGTATGAAGATATTGGGAGCACATATCGACTCACCCAGGCTTGATATCAAGCAGAATCCTCTCTATGAGGACACAGAGCTTGCACTCCTCGATACACATTATTACGGCGGTATCAAGAAGTACCAGTGGGTAGCTCTTCCCATGGCTATACACGGTGTTGTATGCAAGAAGGACGGCAGCACTGTTAAGGTAGTGATCGGTGAGGATCCCAAGGATCCCGTAGTAGGTATTTCAGACCTCCTTATCCACCTTGCACAGGACCAGATGGATAAAAAAGCATCAAAGGTTGTAGAAGGCGAGGATCTTAACGTACTCGTCGGCAGCATGCCTTTAAAGGGTGAGGAAAAGGATGCCGTAAAGGCTAATGTAATGAAGCTCATCACCGACAAATACGGTATGACCGAGGAAGACTTCATGTCGGCAGAGTTAGAGGTAGTACCTGCAGGAAGAGCAAGACATTACGGCATAGATAAGAGCATGGTAATGGGCTACGGTCAGGATGACAGGATCTGTGCATTCACATCGGCTAAGGCTATATTCAATACCAAGTCCGTAGACAGGACTGCAGCATGTATCTTAGTAGACAAGGAAGAGATAGGAAGCGTCGGCGCTACCGGTATGACATCCGTATTCTTTGAGAATGTGGTAGCAGAGCTTATGGATAAATTAGGCGATTACAGCGAGCTTAAGGTAAGACGTGCGCTTCAGAATTCACATATGCTCTCATCCGATGTTAACGCTGCATTCGATCCCAACTATCCTTCAGTCATGGAAAGAAAGAACTGTGCATATATGAACAGAGGTATGGCATTCTGCAAGTTTACCGGTTCACGCGGAAAATCCGGTTCAAACGATGCCAACCCTGAGTTTATCGCAAAGCTTCGTGCGGCATTTGACAAGCACGGAATTATGTACCAGATGGCAGAGCTCGGCAAGGTTGATCAGGGCGGCGGAGGAACCATCGCTTACATCATGGCTAAGTACAATATGGAGGTTATCGACAGCGGCGTAGCTCTTCAGAACATGCATGCTCCGTGGGAAGTAGCCAGCAAGGCCGATGTATATGAGACCGAAAAGGGCTACGAGGCATTTTTAAAGGAAATCTGATATGGGTCAATTTAGAAAAAGACTGGCAGAAAACTTAAGTCAGAAGAGTATAAGGAACCAGATGTATGAGATATACTATCTGGCCATCCTGCTTCCGGAGATAGTTATCGGAGGCATACTTACAATATATGTATATCTGTATTCGGAAAAGGATACCAGGATACTTCTCTTCGGTATACTCATAGTTGTTACCGGAATCCTTATCTCTTATATAGTTATATCGTTTTTTGCGAGCCATTTTTCCGCAAGGGTGAACAAGCTCCGGTCCTCGATGCACAGTGTAAGTAACGAGGATTACGAGATGTCGGATACCTTAAGGGGAAATGATGAGATAGCTGCGGCATATGAGGAGCTTAAGAAAACAGCACAGCTGATAAAGGAAAAAGACTCCGAGGTATTCCAGACAAAACTCGACGCTGAGCGGTTTGCTACCGAACAGCAGATGATGGAATATAAGATGCTTTCAAGCCAGATCAATCCTCACTTCTTATACAATACTCTTGAGGCACTGCGTATGCGTGCCATAGCGGAAAAAGACAGGGATGTTGCCACGGGCATAAAGCTCCTTGGAAAGTCCCTCAGATACGTCCTTGACAACACCGGAACCGTATCCGTTCCTTTGCAGCAGGAACTTGATTATATTGAGAACTACATCAGGATCATCAAGTTCAGATTTGCTGACAGGATCAGTTATGAATTGAAGATAGAGGATGATATCGATACCAAAGCCTACAGCATACTGCCGCTGCTTCTGCAGCCCATAGTTGAGAACTCAGTAGGACACGGCTTGGAGATGGTTGAGAACGGAAAGCTTCTTATAACTGTTTCGGAAGGTGCCGAGGAGACCATCAAGGTCATCATCAAGGATGACGGTATCGGTATGAATCCCGGTACCTTACGTGGCGTAAGACTGAAAATAGACCGTCTTGACCAGGTACCCGCACACAATATCGGACTTTTCAATATCAACAAACGTATCAAGCTCTTCTACGGAGACAGATACGGCATAGAGATCGACAGTGAGGAGAACGTCGGTACCCAGGTAACAGTTACC
>CACYIR010000021.1 GCA_902774525.1 uncultured Lachnospiraceae bacterium | reverse complement strand
TCTACCGTATACATAGGCAGATGTGAGGAAATGATAGGACCTAATGTCCCGCCTCCGGGCATGTCGGAATTATTTACGAACTTCTTATATTTTATGCCGTATTTATTACAGAGCTGCTGAAGGCTTGCTACAGCCACACCGTCATAAGTATATCTCTGGTTTGCTGAAAGTTTGAGAGTTACGCCATCACCCATGCGCATATTGTTGACGGGATCGTATTTATCACCCTTTGCGGGATGGAGTGCATGTGCCACATCCACGCTGAGTAAGAAACCTTTTCGGATATCAGTATCAAGGCTTATCTCGTCTTTACCGAGAGCACGATATATTTTCTTTAATATGACACGCAAAAGTTCGGAATCGGCTCCCTGCTTCGTCTCGGAGCCGATCTCTTCGTTGTCGAAAAGAGCTATGACATTTAAGGCTCCGTTTTTGCTCTCTTTATCTGCTCCGATCAAACCTTCCACAAGTGCCAGACACGATGTGATATTATCGAGTCTCGGCGCGGAGAGCATTTCTTTATCTAACCCGATAAAAGCAGGTTCTTCCGCATTATAAACATACAGGTCAAAGTCCAGGATATTTTCCTTTTTCTCTTTGATCTCCTTTGCCAGCATGTCGATGAAATAGGACTGCTTATTCAGTTTATCGTTCAGCATGCCGAGCAAGGGCAGCATATCGTTCTGTTTCGTGAGCTTCACGCCGTCATTTACTTCACGATTGTAATGGATGGCGAGATTGGGTATGGTAAGAAGCGGACGCTTAAAGTCTACCATGACCTCACGTGGAGCATAGATATCATCACTCTTTAAAAGTACCCTGCCGGCTATGGACAGGGGTCTGTCAAGCCAGGTGTTCAGTATCGGACCGCCGTATACTTCGGTATTAACCCGCATGTAGCCTTTGCTTTCGTATTCGGCTACCGGCTTAATATGCAGGCACGGAAAATCAGTATGTGCCGCAGCGATGTGGATACCTGCCGTTTTTGATGCAGTCCCGTTCTTTTTACTGCCTGATGTATTATCTGCACCCGGTACCGTAAATGCAAACAATGATGTCTTAAACGGAAGCACATAGTACTTACCGTTCGGTTTTATCTTCCATTCTTTATCAAGTGATACTTCCTCAAAGCCTGCTGCCTCAAGAAGCTTTCTTGACTCCTCAACCGTATGGTAAGGTGATACCGCTTTTCTTATAAAATCAGAAAGTCTTTTTGCTGCTGATGTGTTCGTAATTTTTCCTTTTTTCTGTGCTGTCATTTCATTATCTCCTGTATTACTTTGTTAATCAACTTAATCCAATTTATCTTTCTTTATCTTACACCAATAACCGGTTTTTGTAAATACGGCTGTGGGTTTCGAACTCCACTTATCAGGCAGATATAAAAAAAGAGGAACACAGGATAACCTGTTCCGTTCCTCAGTCTTAAAGTGCTTTATTATTTATTAAACATCAATGCTTTATAATACATCCCAGAACTTATTTTCAAACTCGGCACAGGTCTTAAAAATATTACATAATGTTTCCTTCGTTTTATCATCTGCACCGGCTGTCATCTTATCCACAAGACTCTGCCATTTTTCATTTGTTTCCACATATTCTTTTGATGTATAGGCATCAAACCAGAACTTGTACTGTGATTTTTCTATTTTTTCACCATAGTTTTCATACATAACTTTTCCGAGGTATGCATAATCCCAGCAGCACTGAAGCAGTGCGGTAAAACCGCCAAGCAACCCGTTCTTATCGATCGTATCATGGTAAAAAGCCACATAATCGGTTATCACATTGTTCATCCCGGTGTTTTTGATCGCATCCTCAGATATCCCGAGCTTTTTCATGGCGGGCAGATGTACACTCTCCGTCTCATATACGGTAACATCTATAGCCAGCTTTAAAAAGCCGGTAACCTCACTGTCTTCGGATAACTTCAAAAGCCGTTCCAGTATCTTCTTATACTCAACAAGATAATAATAATCCTGTAGCATATATCCGGAATATCTTTTCTCATCCAGAGTGCCTTCTGCCATTTTTATAAGGAATTCCTTATCTGCGGCTTTTTCCCAGAGTGCCTTTACGCATGCATATAAAGAATCTGTTATCTTCATTTTATTTGTTCTCCCTGTTATCTTTTTTTAAGCAAATGTTCCGGTAAGGTTAAAATTGTGCTGCATAGGCCCGCTGCCCTTGCCTAAGTCAAGCATGGCCGATAAAGCTCCTGAGATATACTCCTTCGCTTTGCGTACGGCGTCCTCAAGTTCTAAGCCCTTTGCAAGGTTTGAAGCTATGGCTGATGACAATGTGCAGCCTGTACCGTGAGTGTTGGGATTGTTGATCCTCTTGCCGTTAAACCATGTAAAACTGCCGTCTTTTCCTGCAGCATCCGGTCTTTTATATAAAAGATCGTTGGCGTCATTGATATTATGACCGCCTTTTAACAATACCGCACAGTTAAACCTGGTACCTATAAGCTCTGCTGCCTGCTGCATCTCCTCTGCCGTCTCGATGGTCATGCCTGAAAGTATCTCTGCCTCAGGTATGTTCGGTGTTGTAACGGCAGCAATAGGAAGAAGGTATGAGGTTAACGTATCTATAGCCTCATCCTGTAACAGTTTAGAGCCGCTGGTAGCTACCATAACAGGGTCAACGACTATGTTTTTTGCCCCGTAATACTTAAGCCTTTCGGTTATCACTTTGATAAGCTCCGAGGAAGATACCATCCCTATCTTTACCGCATCAGGAAAGATATCTTCAAATACAGCGTCTAACTGCTGTTTCAGGAATTCCGGAGAAACCTCCGAAATGCCTCTTACGCCGGTCGTATTCTGGGCAGTGAGTGCAGTGATGGCTGTCATGCCATATACACCGTTCATAGTCATTGTTTTTAAATCTGCTTGAATGCCGGCGCCTCCGCAGGAATCACTTCCCGCGATCGATAATACTGTTTTCATCTCTGAATCCTTTCTTGTATTATTTTTTTATAGCGATCCAAGGTGGTGCCCCCGATGGACCGCTGTTTTATCTTACACTTTATCCGCCGATTTACGGCTCCCGTTCCCTTTACCACGAAGGGAGCCGGTCGTTGTGGCGGTATAAATTATAATTCCAGTTTATCCTGCATTGCAGCGGATAATTCCTCCGCTGCCTGTTTCGGATCATCTGCCTTCATGATGGCTGATACTACGCATACTCCGGCTATCGGGATACCTTTTAGTACATCGATGTTGTCCTTGTTTAAGCCTCCTATGGCATTGGCGGGGATGGGGACTGCATGACATATCTTATCCAGCATTTCCGTAGAAGTAAGGATGGTTTTTACTTTTGTAGTCGTGGGATATATCGCACCCACTCCGAGATAGTCCGCACCTTGTTCATAAGCTTCTAAAGCCTGTTCAACCGTCTTTGCCGTCGCTCCGATAATCTTGTCCGGTCCGAATAATCTCCTTGCAATGTTTACCGGCAGGTCGCTCTGTCCCAGATGAACTCCTTCAGTATCTGCCGCCATGGCTACATCCAGCCTGTCGTCGATGATAAGGGGCACATTATATTTTAAAGTGAGCTTATGTACTTCATTCGCAAGTTCTAAGTATTCTCTTGTGCTCCTCTCCTTTTCACGAAGCTGTACGAGCGTTACACCGCCTTTTAATGCTGCCTCGACGCGTCTTAAAAACTCGTCTTTTTCATATTTTGTACTGTCTGTGATAAAATACAGTCTCGGATTAAATTCAGCCATTTTTATGTCCTCTCATCAGTTGGTTTTTTGTCAGGAATTGACCAAACGGATATTGATCAATTTTTCAATGTTTTCATCTTTTACGGTCGAAAGGTTATCCAACAGATTTACCTGAAAACTCCCGCTGCCTTTATCCGTCTCAGAAAGCTCTCCGCATATGCCAAGCATCACAGCTGCAGCAGCCGCAGCTTCCAATCCGTCAGATACCGTCAAAAATGCCGCACACAAAGCTCCCTGCATACATCCGGTACCGGTGATGGCCGATAATTGCGGTGTTCCGTTACCTATAAGGAGCGTATCTTTGCCATTCGTGACCACATCCTCTTTTCCGCTGGCAAGTACTACCGCACCGTACTTAGCTGCAAGTGTCCCTGATGCCGATATGATCTCTTTTATCTCCAAAGAACCGTCCGCATCCACACCCGATGAACTGTAATCCTTATTTACCAAGGCTTTTATCTCAGAATAATTTCCTTTTATGATCTGCGGTTTATAATCCCGGATCAGTTCAAGTGCATATTCTCTTCTGTTTTCAAGACATGCTGCCCCGCAGACATCAAGTACAAACCTTATCCCGCGGCTATGTGCTTCTTTTGCGGACAGGAGCATCGCCTCCGCTCTCACCCCGGTCAGATTGCCAAGGTTGAGCAGCAGTGCTCCTGCCGATGCAGTGACCGCTGCTGCCTCTATAGGATATTCCGCACACATCGGACGTGCTCCTGCGGCAAGTATGGTATTTGCCACCTGGTTGATGGATATCGGATTGGTGATGCAGTGTACTAAGGGATTTTTTCCCCTGATATCCCGTCTTAATCCGTTTATTGTATCGCTTAAGCTTTTTCCTGTTTCATCCATTTTTATATCTGTTCTTCCTTTTCAGCACTTTTCGATGCAGTTTTTACTTCTTTGCCATGATAAATGATGTAATAGATAACCGCCGCTACAGCAGATAATCCGATTGCTGCGTAAGACATATATTTCCAAACCTGTGACTCTGATTTAAATATCTGGGGTATCAACAGGAATACCACAAACAATATCGCTCCGAAGGTGGCGATGGATATCGCATTTGATAACACCGTACCTTTATCGGAGAATACTTTTGAGCCCAGCATATCCTGTGTTTTTGTGAGCATGCCCGCATCCGCGTATTTTCTTAAGAAGAAGTATGCAATGCTTCCTCCGATGAGCGTACCGCAGATGAACGAAGGTACATAGAAGAACAGACTCAATCCGTCCTTGCCCCAGATGAGTGTCATTACAGGGTATGATATTATGGCTCCGATGATACCTGTACCTATGATCTCACCTAAGACCGCACAGATGATCTTTCCTTTGGAAAGCCTGTAAAACACTCCCGAGAGAAATGCACCGAATATCGCACCGGTAAGTGCAAGAGGAGGTATACCCATTAATATCATGCGGATGACCCCGATGATAAATGCACACAGCAGCGAGTACCATGGACCCATAAATACCGAACATACGATATTTATGAAATGAGCCATGGGACACATGCCTTCAACTCTCAGTATCGGAGAGATCACTACTCCTATGGCTATAAGCATAGCCAAAACTACCATTTTCAAAATACTTTTCTGACTTTTCATTTCCGCTCCTCTTTCTTTTGATATGTGAGAACGGCATAATAACAGCGTCGTCCCCTTAAGAATCGGTCGAAGCTTACTGGCTTCCTCTCACGCCGGAACACGGCTTCCCATCGCTGTTATACAGATGTGAGGCGCTCCCCTCCCATCCGTCCGGTTACCCGGAATCCGTAATCACTTTTTGCCAAAGAGGCTTGAAGTAATCATGGTGTATTCTCTGTAAAATCGAGTAGGCTGACTCCTACTCGATGCTGTCGGACACTTCGAGAGCAAGCTCTCTCAGTGACCGTTCGCTCAGCCCACAATCTGGAAGCACGCTTCCATTGTGGGCATTCGCTTATCCCACAAATAAAGGCTGCCTGACCGGCAGCCTAAAGATGCAATTTTTTCAGTCATCCCTACGTTGGCATTATCCAAATCAGGTTACCGGTCGAAGGTTATACCTTCCTCTCAGCCCGTAACACGAGCTCCCGTCTGTTTTTTATCATGAAATTTTATATTATAGTATTATCCCGCCCGGCAGATCAGTCCTCATCAGGTCTGAAAAGCTTTCTAACCTCGGGTACATTTAAAAGGATAACTGCTGCGATAACTGTGATTATCAGCTCGGGCAGCATGTATGATCCGTTGTAAAGAATGCTGTAGAGCACTGAGCTGTCTGTTGAGAAGCCTTCCCAAAGCTCACCGAAACTCTTCCAGATAACAACACCGCTTAAGAAATGCATCACGAAACGAAGTGCGATAGCAATAGCTATACCCGATATCCAGCCTGCTGTTCCCTTCTTACGGAATACACCTGCCAGACCGAGCACGGTAAATGCAAAGATATAATCGATAAAGATACATGCTACAAGCATTCCGGGTGTAAGTCCCCATCCGAACAGTCCGTCCATGATACCCTGGAACAGCTGGATAAGTGAAAAGAGGAATGATACTGCAAGTCCCATGGCAACACCCCTGCGGATAGAGAACAATACTATCGGCAGCATGGAAAGCAATGTGATAGAACCGCCCCAAGGCAGTTTGTAGATCTGAATAAAACTAAGTGCCGTGGCAAGAGCAAGCATTACTGCGCCCTCAACCATAATCCTAACTTTTTTGCTCTGCATAAAAAAAGCCCTCCTTTATAACCGGGAGGGATGTCATCGCACACAGTCTGAACAGTGTTTAATATGTTCAAGCTTCCTTCCGCCGGTATTATCCGGTTCAAGTAATAAGGGTCAGAGGCTAGTAGCCTACAGTCTCAGCGATGTGCTCCCCTAGCGGTATTAATTTTTTAACGATGTATACTATAATGCGTGTTTATGATTTTGTCAAGTGGTTTTGCGGATAAATAATCAAAAGAGTACCATTATCCACACTGATACTTGAAGGCTTCCCCACAAATTCATTGCTGACACCCAAAGGAAATCTGTTCGTAAGCTCTGCTTCCGACAGGTTGTATTTTAAGCCGGAGATGTTTACTCCGCTGCTTTTATCTGTCAGGGAAAATACAGATATAAAGCCTTCCTCTGCTGCATCGAAGGTAATAAACTCACCTGACCTTATACTGGTCAGAATGTTTTTTTCATCATACAGGTAACCCTTGCCGCCTTCCTCCGATATATGTGAAAGAAGCTGTATATTGGCAACTGTGTGCTCCACTCTCCCGCCCATGCAGCCGTATAGATGAAACTCTTTATAACCCTGTTTGAGACCGATGGTCACAGCTTCCCAGGTATCGGTAACGTCCTTTATCGGTGACAGTTTTACCACATTCGGATGATCGGGCACGTATTTTAATGTATCAAAATCACCGACCACTATGTCGGGTGTTATCCTTGCATCAAGCAGGATTTTATAGCCTGCATCGGCAGCGATCACAAGGTCGCCTTCCTCAGGTTTGATGTTCAGGCCGAAGTTTTCTCCGGCTCCTACGATATAACATTTTTTCATATTTTCACCCCTGCTCGGTGCTGGCGTAGATTTCCTTGTATACGTCGCAGGTATTTATAAGTTCTTCATGCTTACCCTTGCCCACAAGCTTACCGTCGTCAAGTACAAGTATCATATCGGCATGCTGAACCGTCGATGCACGCTGTGACACTATAAAGATGGCAGGCTTCCAAGAAAGGCTTCTAAGTGCTTTTCTCAGTGCCGCATCCGTCGCATAGTCAAGTGCGGATGAGCTGTCATCAAGAATAAGGATGGGCGGTTTTGCCACAAGAGTTCTTGCGATTGAGAGTCTCTGCTTCTGGCCTCCGGAGAAATTCCTGCCTTCCTGTTCCACTTCACGGTCAAGTTCTATACCTGTTATCTGTGCAAGCTTCATTGCTTCCAAAAGCTCTTCATCGGTGGCATCGGCATTTCCCCACTTGAGGTTTTCCCTTACCGTACCTTTGAAAAGTACCGCCTTCTGCATTACAGAACCTACCATGTCACGGAGTGCAGCCACGTCATATGACATAACGTCTTTTCCTGCTACATACACGGTACCTTTTTCCGCGTCATAGAAACGGGGGATAAGGTTCACTATAGAGGTTTTACCTGAACCGGTACCGCCTATGATACCCGTGACGGTGCCGTAATCAGCTTCAAAGTCTATATCCTCTAACGCATCCTCGCCGCCTTCGCTGTATTTCATGTATACGTGACTGAATTTAACGGCGACATTGTTTCCTTTATTCTGAACTGTATTATCTGTATCGACCTCAACCTTAACCTCCATACCCTCCGGTATGTCAAATACGGTGCTGATACGGTTGCCGCAGGCAAGACCTTTGGTGATGCTGATAAAGGTGTTGGCAAGCTTCATGAGCTCTACCAGGATCTGAGACATGTAGTTGACAAGAGCAACTACCGCACCTGCCTTCAAAGCTCCCGATTCCACACGGATGGCACCGGAGTAAAGAAGGATGATAAGCGCAGCGTTTATAACTATATATGTTGCAGGATTCATGACAGCGGATATCCTGCCCGCTATCTCCTGGATATGTCTGTGTTTGTCGGTTTCGTCATCGAAATTGACTATCTCACGCTCCTCAAGACCGAATGCACGTATTACCCTCACACCTGTAAGGTTTTCACGGGTTAAGCCTAAGAGCTTGTCAAGTGCTGCCTGAACCTTTTTAAATCTCGGGATGGTCAGGAAAAGAAGTGAAAATACTATCACAAACAAAAGCGGGATAACTACGGCAAATATAATGGCCGCTTTCGCATCCACGGTAAATGCCATAATGAGTGCACCGAATACTATGATAGGGGATCTTAAGAACAGACGCAGGAACAGATTGACCGCAGTCTGGGTCTGGTTGACATCGCTCGTCATTCTGGTGATGAGAGTGGATGTACCCTGCTTATCGCTTTCTTTGAAAGAAAGCTTCATGATGTGTGCAAAAAGTGCATGTCTGAGCTTCGTGGCAAAGCCCACGGCTGCTTTTGCCGCAAAGAACTGTGCGGTAGCCGCGAACCCGAAGCCCACAAATGCAAATGCCACAAGTATAAGTACCATTTTTACGACATAGCCCTTATCACCGTTTGCTATGCCGGTGTCGATAAGGGAAGCAATGACGAGCGGAACTGTAAGCTCGAAAGCCGCTTCCAACAACTTAAAGAAGGGCGCCAGAAAGCACTCTTTTTTATATCCGTTCAAATACTTATAAAGTCCTTTCATGACGTCCTCCAAGAAAAATTGCTATAATTGTACGTTTTGTATAGTGTATGTTTATACACGAACTTGAGAGAATACCTCGCCGAGTCCCATGTTGAGCACGAGATTGGCTGAGGAATCGTAAGGGGTAGATGACTTGTTGATAAGTACAAGCTTATTGCCCTTGTAGTAATTGATAAGTCCCGCCGCCGGGTAAACAACAAGTGAGGTGCCACCCACTATGAGCATATCTGCCTGGCTGATATAATAACATGCATTGGACCATGTGGTATCATCCAAACCTTCCTCATAAAGCACTACATCGGGCTTTATAAGGCCGCCACACTCGGGACATATGGGAAGTCCGAAACGGCGTTTCCCGCGTCCTAACTTATTGTCGATGTTTTCGCCGTTTGCAAGCCTTCTTTCGCAATCCTCATCAATAAGCTTAATGATGTCATCGCCCGAGAAAAACTTCCTGCATTTCATACAGAAATTACGCGCCACGGTACCATGTACTTCAAACACCGTCTCACTTCCGGCCTTCTGATGAAGTCCGTCTATATTCTGTGTGACTATGGCTTTGAGCTTGCCCTTTTTCTCAAGCTCCGCAAGCTTGATATGGGTGATATTGGGCTCTATGCCGTCAAGCAGTATTTTCTTCCTGTAAAACCTGTAGAACTCCTCGGGATCCCTCATAAAGAAGGAATGGCTGATGATCTCCTCAGGCGGATAATCATACTGCTGGTTGTAGAGACCGTCTACGCTTCTGAAGTCGGGTATGCCGCTTTCGGTGGACACGCCCGCTCCGCCAAAGAATACAATGTTGCTGCTGCCTTCTACCATCTTTAAGAATTTCTCAAGCTTCTCTTCATTCGTCATATGCGGTCTCCTCTCATGTATTATTTATTAGTGTTGGTTTATACACCCCTTTAAGGGAAGGGTTTTCAATCAGAGAACCGTCCCTCTGATTGATTTATCTCTTACAGCCGTACTGCTTATAGTACTCATCGATAGCTGCCTTTAAGGTATCGTCGATAACTACTCTGCCGAGTACTTCTTTGTTGTAAAGATGCTCTATTACTTCGTCCATGGTAACGATCGCTTTGGCATCGAATCCGTACTTTGACTTGATCTCATCAAGCGCACTGTACTCTGTCTCTAAGCCTCTTTCCATACGGTTTAAGGATACCATGAGACCCTTGATGGTCACATTGCCCTGTGCCTGTATGATGGGGAAGGTCTCCTCGATGGACTTGCCTGAGGTGGTAACATCCTCGATAATGACTACCCTGTCGCCATCCTTGATCTTGCTTCCGAGAAGGATGCCGACATCGCCGTGATCCTTAACTTCCTTACGGTTTGAGCAGTATCTGATCTCTTTTCCGTAGAGCTCGCTGTATGCGATAACTGTAGCTACGCTCAGCGGAATACCCTTGTATGCCGGTCCGAAAAGTACGTCAAAATCATCTCCGAAGTTGTCATGAATAGCTTTTGCGTAGTACTCGCCAAGCTTTTTAAGCTGTCTGCCTGTTACGTATGCGCCCGCATTCATAAAGAAAGGTGATTTTCTTCCGCTCTTTAAAGTGAAGTCGCCGAATTTAAGCACTTGGCAGTCAACCATAAATTCGATAAATTCCTGTTTATATGCTTCCATGTGTTCTCCTCATATATTAAAAATTATTCACAGCCGGATAAATATCATTCATCGTTATGTAAATTCCTATGGAACATTCTCCATACGAATACGGTAGCTGCAGTAACGAGAGCTCCGACCACGATCATGATGATCCTCTTGCTTACATCATATTCGCCCCGGATAAAGCAGTAAATACCATATCCGAAGAATCCTAGACCGGTCACTAAGAACAGGATACAGAATGTTCCTACAAGGAATGTAGCGGAGACGCCGAGGCATCCTGTCTTTTCCTCCGGGTTTGCACGCTGTTCTGCGAGGAATCTGTCCTCGTCCTCCCTACGCCTTAGTAATTCCGCGTAGGATAACTCCTCCTCGGGCTTCTGCTCGGGTACGTTTGTTTCTTTCTTAGCCATTTCATCCTCCTGAATGTTACTTTATATTACTTTTTACTCTTAGCTGCAGTTTTCTTTGCAGGTGCCTTCTTAGCTGCCTTTGCTGCGGTTTTCTTTGTAGCTGCTTTCTTAGCTGCTTCAACTGCCTTCTTTACGGTGGCTGCCGCCTTCTTGGCTACGGGCTTCTTTTCTTCCTTTACAGGTGCTGCGGGAGCTCCGGGGAACGGAGGCTTTATTCCCTTCTTAGCCATCTCCTGGAACTTCTTGAAGGCTTCCTTAGCTTTTGCTTCTTCCTCAGCCTTTCTGGCTATAGCCTTCTTGGGATTCCTCAGGTCTGTTAAGGAAACATCCTCTATCTTCTTATAATCATAACCTGCATCGCCTTCGAATACAAGAGGCTTAACAGTAAAGTACTTTACTCCGAATCTGTCGAGAGTGAATTTAAGGCCAAGCTTTCCGCCTGCTCCTGCTTCTATCGCATCACTCTCCGTAAGAGGCATAGAACTGCTCTTAATGATCTCAACCTGAGCGTCTGAAGGATACTTGGGTTCACCAAGATCATGCCAGATCTTCAAAGGATTACATACCTTCTCATCCACTGTCTCAGTGATGACAGAGAACTTATCACCCTTAGCAGCCTTGCCGGTGAGCTCTATGTCAACGGTACTTTCCTTATCTGAAAGGTTCCATGCTACTCCGGCGAAACCGCCCTTGCCGTCAGCTACGATAACTGTGGAGTCATCCTTATAGATGCACTTCTCACTAAAGTTCTTTAACTTCTTAAAGAATGCAAAGCTCCAGAATGTAGGCTTGGGTATGCAGTGATGTGCCACAAGGCCAAAACCGCCGTGGAACTGTGAGAAGGGAACTCCCTGCTCCTCAAATACATCACCGAAGGTCCAATATGAGTATGATTCATTCATGTCGCCCAGACGTGAAAGCTGCTGTGCAAGATATGCAGCATTAATGTTTGTATCATGTATAGGATTATTCGGTATATATGATGTATTAAACTCTGTAATATGGATCGGCAGGCCCTTAAATTCAGGATAAGAATCGATCGCATCACGGCTGGTCTGAAGGTTTGCAAATCCGAACTCGGGAAGAGAAAGGATCTGATATCCGTAATGTCCTGCTCTTTCAGGCATCTCAGTTGTATAATGATGTCTGGTCACAAAATCAGGCTTAAGTTTTTTCTTTAAGCAGAAATCAAGGAAGCTTCTGATCCAGAACTCATCCCTGATACCGCATACAGCGGGTCCGCCCACCTTGAAACGCTTGCTTACTCTCTTTACAGCCTTGTAGGATACTTCGAAAAGCTTGAAGTACTCCTGCATGTCGGCACCCTTCCAAAAACCGGGAAGGTTCGGCTCATTCCATACTTCGATAGGCCAGTCATATACCTGCTCGCCGTACCTGTCGATACAGTGCTGAAGCATAGCCGATACCATGTCTGCCCAATTCTTATACTCCTTGGGAGGTGTAACATTTCCCTTCCAGTAGAATATAGCCTGCTCGCCGCTTGCCATCTGCTTAGGCATGAAGCCAAGCTCAAAGAACGGTGCGATATTCAGGCTCTGATACATATCGAGAACTCTGTCAAGATATGTGTAATTGTATTCTATGATCTTCTTGCCATCCATTTCATATTCATGATAGATAGCCATATCGTCAGTAAACAGTCCGTGACCTCTGATGAATGAGAACCCGATATACTCCTGAGTAAACTTGAGCTCTTCGTAATACTCCTTCTGAAGTGCAAGGCCCATTCTTCCGGTACCTATACAGAAGTCAACTTTGTTGTTAAATGCAACTTTGTTTTTTGCGTCAGCTTTGATCTTCATCTGCCTTCTCCTTTTTCCCCGATTATTTTTTTGCTGCTCTTTATAGTATAGCATATATAACGTTTTATTTGAAATAGAAATTTATGCTATTTTTTTAACTTTTCTTGCTTTAGTCATTAATCACTGCCCGGGATTACCCCGTTCATGATCTTGTCTATCCTCTTCTTTGCAGAATCAAGCACTGTGGAGGTATATCCGCCGTTAAGTTTTTCAGATACAGGTACCACTACAAAACTGTGATTATCCTTCGTCATTACATGACACGGGATATATGATGCATCCGTCATAGAAGTCGTGCTGCCTGTCTGCTCCGCTCTCTTCTCTATGGTCACCTTAAGTATTATGGTGTCATTATTTATATCCCTTACCATGCTTGAACAGAAGTTACCCATAGAATACATACAGAGTACTTTTCTGCCGTCTTTGGTATCCAGATACTCGCATTTCTGCAGGCAGTGAGGATGCGACCCGATGATGAGGTCCGCTCCCGATTCAGCCAGGAACTTTGAATCATTAAGCTGTGCCGAATTCAGGGTCTCCGTATTCTCTATACCCCAATGACAGTATACAACCACAAAATCGGCACCTTTATCTTTAGCTGCTTTTATATCTTCTTTTGCTTTATCACGATCAAAGGTATGTACCATTTTCTCCATCTGATCCGCATTAAGATATCCGCGCTGGTTGATAATATGCGTATACGAGAGAATCGCTATATTGATACCGTTTACATCAAATATTACAAAGCGGTCCTCCGGTCCGTCAGCCGGTGTATCATAATAGTGTGTACCGGTATTGGCAAATCCGTACTCTTCCAGATGCTTTTTTGTCTCGGTGATCCCGACTGCTCCCCAGTCACATGTGTGGTTGTTGGCTGTGACAAGCATATCAAATCCGGCTTCCCTTATGGCATCAAGGTATATCCTCGGACCGTTGCACTGGGGCTGGCCGTTCTTAGCATTTACCTGGTTTTTAGTGATCGGGTTTGATTCCGAAAGAAGTGTTTCCAGATTTCCGCATACAAAATCGGCTTTTTCAAATACTTTGGCCACATACTTATATGAAGGCCAAAAATCATAACTGCTTTTTACTCCGGCGGCAAACTGCTGTCCTTTGAGGCACATAAGGTCTCCGGTAAACATGCATTCTGCCGTTTTTACCTTTTTCTGTGTTTCCGTGGAAAAAGGATTAAAGCCTGTCCCAAACGAAACAGATTCGTCAAGCCGGATGCTTCCCGAATCAAGCCTGCTGATCTGCGGCGAGTATAACGACATTTTGCGTAAAAACTCCACATATTCGGAAAGGAAGGAAGTATTAGTCCTGCGCCATATTCCGTCCGCACCGGGAGTATAACTTGCAATGGCTCTTCCGTATTCGCCACGGGTCTTTGTACCTGCCGCTGCCGCTATGCTTTCCGAGGCAAACAATTTAGTTAACCCCGCAGCCATGAAACAAATGCAGATCAGAACCGCTATTATCTTTTTATGGTTTTTGCCTATGATCCTCATCCCGTTCTCCCAAGATTTATAAACACCGTACTATATAGTGCCATTAAGCTTCCGTCAAGCTGTCGTAGTCATAGTTCTTTCAATTTCGTTAATCGTCGGCAGTGCAGGGATCCCGCCGGGCTTCTGTATACAAAGTCCGCCTGATACCGCACCGTACCTGCCGGCTGTTTCAAGTATTGACTTATCTATGTCTGAAACCTTCTTTACACCTTGTCTTAAGAGGCTTGAAAGGAATCCTCCCCAATATGCATCTCCTGCTCCGGTAGTATCTATACACTTTACCTTCATGGCAGGGATATTGATTTCTAACAGGTCTTCCCCTAATGATTCCACACTCTTTTTCCCATTGAAGAAAATGACCGCTCCGTCTCCGCCTAAGGTAAGTACTGTGACTGCTATATCATACTCCTTCATAAACGCAGGGATATTGTCCCTTCCGCCCACGAAGTCGAGCTCTTCCTCGGAGATTTTAAGCAGATCAACATAAGGGAATACCTTAAGCACTTCACTCTTACATTCTTCAAAACCCCATATCTTATCACGGAAATTGATATCAAAGCTTACAAGTTTCCCGGCTTCTTTTGCCTTCTTTAACGCCAGCAGTACCGCATCCTTTTCCGGACTTCCCGACTGGCTTACGGAACCGGCATGGATTATATCCCATGCTGAGAAATCCACTTTTTGAACATCCGGAATACTTAAGAGCATATCCGCTCCGGGCTTTCTGGCAAATGTAAAGGACCTGTCACCTTTTTCATCGAGAGATACAAATGCCAGAGTGGTAGTGGCCTCATCCGTAAGTTCCGGAAGAAGTATTTCCACATTGTCGTTTTTTAGTGTATTTATAAGCAGTCTTCCGAAATCGTCATTACCGAGCTTCCCTAAGAATCCGGCTTTTATGCCGTTTCTCGCCGCACTTACCGCCACATTTGCCGGAGCTCCGCCCGGATTGGCTGTATATGTATTTTTTTTGTCCGATACCGGCGTAAAATCTATCAGCATCTCGCCTATACATAATATACTCATGTTATCACCCTTATGCAGGTTTTATATGTATTGATGATCACCTGCTCCTATCCTAAAACACTACGGATTCATTATAGCAAACACAGCAATGATACGCAATGAAAAAAATGCCCGGTTATTCACCGGGCATTAAGTTTTGTATCAAGAAAATCTTATTTAGCTAAAGTTACGGAAATGATATGGGGATTAACTGTATCATACCAGTAAAGGTATCCTGTAAGATCAACCTTATCACCTACTTTAAGCTCTTTTACAGCCTTGTATACTTCAGTATCCTTACCGCAAAGATAAGACTCAACTGTGAATGTATATACGTTTCCGTTAAGCTCTACGTTGAAGTAAAGGTCATCACCTTCCTGACCGCTGCCGTTCCACTTGTAAAGGAATGCTGCATCATTACCGTCAGCATCCTTGCTTGCTGCAACTGTCATACCCTTGAACTCAGCGTATCTGTTCTGATACTTAACCAGTTCATCTGTTCCAAGTAAGCTTGTAACATCTGTAGCGGGAGCTACGTAGTTACCGTCAAGAATCTCAAATGTAGCATCTGCGATCTCCTTCTCGCCCTGGAAATCAGCCTTGAAGCCCTTTACTCTGATCTTCTGGCCCTTAACAAGCTTAGCGTAATCTTCCTCTGAGCACTGCATCTCATAGATGAAGTAAGCGCCTTCATTGTCCTGTGTGTAGATGGTAGCCTTGTTATCCCACCATGACTGCTTGTCCTGTACAAAGGTCTCAACAGTAACGGGATCATCTACATTTGCTGCATCATACTGAGCATAGGTCATAACGCCCTCTGACTTTGTAAAGTCAATCTTCTCAGCTGCAGGAGTGGTTTCATTGTTGTTATCTTTCTTGTCTTCATCCTTCTTGCCGCAGGCTGCAAGAGATACAACCATTGCAAGTGTTAAAAGTAAAACTAAAAGTTTCTTCATTTTATTCATCCTCTCTGTGATAGAAATAAACTCTAAACAACAAACATTATACCCACATTTTCTAAAATTACAATACCTTATAGATAAAATCCATATTTTATATAAAAAATCTTTTCAAAATCAGGATTTTTTATACATATTTAAGTATGATTTTCCGCCCTGCGCTTTTTAATGATGTCCTTAACATTTATGCCTATTATGATCACCCATGCGGCAATAAGAGCCACTATCAGGGCAACAGCCGGTCCGGGCAGCGGTCCTAAGTCACCGTTTCCCTTAACCGCACTTATCTGGTCTAAATGGTAGAGGGATACCATATCGTCAAACATAGTATCAAAGAATTTATCATCAACCGTCTGCTTGCGTCTTACGGCCTTGGCGGTATTTTCTATCATCTGCCCCGCTGCATCCCGTAGGGACGCCGACCCGTTAAATACCGGAGTCACAAAAGTATTTTCCGTATTGGCCATGAGCATTTCGGCAGCCTTTATCTTTACGTCGTAGTACAGCTCATTGTCCCTGCCGCAGCCTGCCAGATAATCCTTGTATTCCGCGGAATCTCCCGCTTTGGTGGTCACAGGTATATAGCCTTCCGTCTGTGCATATGCTATCTGTGTTTCGTTGGTGAGCAGGAACTGTGCAAACAGCCATGATGCAAGTACTTCCTGCGGATCCTGCTTATTAAATATACATACCGAAGGTCCCTGTGATATCATCTTGGGATTCGAAGTATCAAACTGCGGTATAGGTCTGACCACGGTCTCAAAATCTACGATCTTGTCCTCACTTATGTCGGACAAGGGCGCATCAGAGCCCATCCAGGATGCTCCCGCAGTCGAATCTATAGCAAACAGACACTGTCCCGCATTCAGGAAATTTCCGGGATAGCTTGATATCTTGAACGTTGAAAATGCTCCCGTGCGGGCATGTTCCGCCGTCGTAAGAAGCAGCTTCAGGTTCTGTTTCCGGCCCGGAAAGACCCGATCCATTGCCGGATCCATCCTCAGGTGTATCCGGTGTCTCTCCTGTTTCCTCTGCTTCCTCTGCTTCCTCTTCCTCGAGCAAGCCCAGATATATTCTTTTTGTGGTCGAGGCAAATGAAATATAGGCAAAGCCGAAATCTTCAATTGCGGCATCCGATTCCGGTCCGCCCTTCTTCCATCCTCCAAACTGGATGAGGGCGTCTTTATCGCT
>CACYIR010000020.1:11165-28778 GCA_902774525.1 uncultured Lachnospiraceae bacterium | reverse complement strand
GTTCCTGCGGACAGTATGGCAATACTTGCTGAAAAGCTGGGGTTAAAGGTTGAGACTAAGTTAAAGGGCAAAAAATACACCGTGGTTATTTCATATCCTTCGGATGATCCGGCAGGAGAACTTAGCGATGACTGGCAGAATGCCGCATCGGCTACAGTAACTACGGATATTGCAAAGTCGGTTGAAAAGGCTCAGGAAACCTTTGTTGGCAGCACGATCACTCCTGTAGCTCAGATAGTGACACAGAAAACAGATAACGGTGAAGCATACGGTCTTCTTGGAAGGATCAAGGCTACCGTACCCAATGCAACAGAAAAGTACGTATTCTTTGTTATCTATGTCAAAGCAGACGGAACAACAGAGATCATAGAGATCAAGGATACGGAATTACCTACCAATATCAATAACCTTCCCGGCGGCTGGTACCAGCCTGAATCCATAGAACTCAGCGCAGAAGAAAAAGCAGCTTTTGATAAGATTATATCCGAGAGGGACGGAGTTGAGTACAAGCCTATAGCAAAGGTAGCAGAGCAGGTAGTGGCAGGCAAGAATGTATGCGTTCTTTGTGAATCAAGAGTTGTTGCACCCGATGCTCCTACTACATATTCATTTGTTTATGTATATATGGGTCTTGACGGAAAAGCAGAGATCACCGATATAAAGGTCTTCAATCCTGATGAAAACAGTGAGGAAGGTCAGGGACAGGAAGGTCAGGGAAACGAGGAAAAACCCGCAGCAGAAATGCTTGATACAAGTAAAGCTACAGTCGACGACTTTGACAGGAGGACTGACGGTCAGTTTGAAGCATATACCGAGCTGGGTCTTGCAGCTGCACTTGAAGAATGCATGAAGCTTAACACCAATTGGGATGATCCGAACTTTGTAGAGATCAAAACAGAAGTTAAGAATGACATTACCATATCACATGAGATAAGTGCCATGGCAAGTGTTGTATTAACTAACGGGGCCACCATTACCATAGAAAAAGGAGGCCTTCTCCAGGCGGCTGTTGATGTACTTCAGGGCTGTACCGTTATCGTTAAGGACGGAGGAAAATTCTGGACCACACAGGGCGGTAATATTGAGAACGACAGCACTATTATAGTTGAAAAAGGCGGCGAGATCAGGAGTATGTTCGGTGGCAAAGTGATCAACCACGGCAGTATAGAGCTTAACGGAACCTTCTCCTGCGGCAGCGTAAGATTTGAAGGACAGACAGGTATCTGGTTCGAGAATCAGGGCGGTAAGGTGACCGGAAATGGAGACGCTGTAGTTTCCGGTGCATACTTTGACAAGAATGATCCCATAGACTTAAATGATTGTGCAGCTAAGTTAAAGACAGAGCTTGGTCCCGATTCCAAGATTAAGATATCAGTCGATCCTGAAGGCCCTTCTTTCGCAGGGAATGAAGGAGACGAAGGTGATAATGGTAATGCCGGTGGATCTGTAAATGTTTACCTTGACTTTAACGGTGGCGAGATCGGCATGGAAGAGAACGGAGTATACAAGGTGTTCTCGACAAGTGAGATCCATAATCCCGAGGTTGGCGGCAAGTATACTGTAGGTGTTATGGGACCTTTCCACAAGGATGGATACAAACTTGTAGGCTGGAGTGAGAAGCCCGACGGTTCCGGAAAAATCTACAAGAACATGGAAGATCAGGTTGACGTAACAGGAGACATGTATTTCTACGCTGTATGGGAGAAAGAATGACAGGTAAGTACTTTTAAGGAGGCACATATGAAAACACTGCTTGTAATCGACATGCAGAACGATTTTATCGATGGAAGCTTAGGGACCAAAGAGGCGGTAGCCATAGTTGATAAGGTAAAGGCTAAGATAGAAGAATACCGCACAAACGGTGACAGAGTCATATTTACCCGTGATACACATCACGAAAACTATATGGATACCAACGAAGGAAAGCATCTGCCTGTGGTACACTGCATAGAAGGTACGGAAGGCTGGCAGATAAGGGAAGGCCTTGCTTTTGACGGAGCCGAGATTATAGACAAACCAAGTTTCGGTTATACAAATTGGAAGACCTATGACTTCGAGGAGGTTGAAATCATAGGTCTCTGCACTGATATATGTGTAGTTTCTAATGCACTGATCATCAAAGCACTTTTCCCGGAAATCCGTGTTTGTGTCGATCCTGCATGTTGTGCCGGTGTTACACCTGAATCACATGAAGCTGCTATAAAGACCATGCAGATGTGCCAGGTTGAAATATTATGATCATTTAACTGCTTTTGCGGTAATAAGATTACTCTGGGGTGAAGGAAGAGCCTTAAGTTCTTTCTTCACTCCTAATTTTTTAAGGTACTGACGGTATCTTACAACTGCGGACAGCCCTGCCATACTCCAAACGATACCTACGGACCACCAGATGCCCCATACACCTATGGTGGCTATGCCGGTAAGGATAACCGGTACGGCAAAACGTCCGATAACTTCGACGATACCGTTAAGCAGTGCAAAGAATGCATCGCCTAAGCCGTTTAATACGCCGCGGATGATATATATGGCACCGAGGCATACGTAGAAATAACTTGTTATGCGGAGCGCGTGAGCACCCATCTCGACTACGGGAGCATCGCTTACGAATATCCTGATGATATTGTCTCCGAAGAACTGCATTACGGGAAGCATGGCGAGTGAGAATACCACCATGATCTTGGCTCCCTTATGGAATCCCGATACCACTCTTTCATTTTTGCCTGCGCCGAAGTTCTGGCCGGTGAATGTGGAGAGTGCAGCACTTAATGTCTGATAAGGCTGGTGTATAAGCTGCTCGATACGGCTTGTGGCTGTAAATGCAGCCATGGCTGTGGGACCGAATCCGTTTACTACTTTCTGCAGAGCCATACAAGATATGGCGATGAGTGAAAACTGCAGTGAAAGCGGTATACCTATCTTTATGATCCTGAATGTGATATCTTTATTAAACTTTAAGTCTGATTTTTCTATTTTAAAATATTCATTTCTCTTTATTGCATAGATAAGACATGTGACACCGGATACAAACTGTGATATAACGGTGGCTACTCCGGCGCCTACTACGCTCATGTTAAGTCCGTATACAAATATAACGTCAAGTATCGTGTTAAGGATACATGAGAATATAAGGAAATAAAGCGGAGTCCTGGAATCCCCGAGTGCCCTCAGCATTGCCGCGGAGAAGTTGTACAGGGATATAAACATGATGCCTACGCACATGATGCGCATGTAAGCGAGTGAATCCGGGAATATCTCCTCGGGTGTCTCCAAAAGCGTAAGCAGGGGTTTTGACAGCATAAATGCCGTAAAGCCTATGATCATGGGGAACACGGACATTATATATGCCGTGTTGGTAATACAGGTTTTAACCTCTTTGGCATCACCTTTTCCGAAATACTGCGAAGTGATGATACCGCCGCCGCTGCCTATGCCGTTGCAGAGTGCAAAGAACATAAATGTGGCTGAACCTGTAGCACCTATGGCTGCAAGTGCGTTGGGACCTACGAACTGGCCTACCACTATGGAATCCACCAGATTATATAACTGCTGGAACAGGTTTCCGAGCAGCATCGGGATGGAAAACTTAATTATGAGCGATGTGGGATTGCCTGTCGTCATATTTAAAACAGTTGATTTTGTCTTGTTCAATTAATTCGCCTCTTGTATGAATTTCTCATCTGACTGATGAGGTGTAAAAATCTTCATTACGCGGTAAGTTTACAACCTGATATCAAGAATGAAAATAGGATATCTTTGAAAAAAAGATGTATTATAATGTAAAAAAGGTGTATCACGGTGTAACACCGTCAAAATATTTGGTATTGCAAAGTACATGATTTTATGATATTCTTATCAAAGATACAGTTTCTGGATTGAAACCGTCCGGTTTCATATATTTCTTTTGTACTAAAGCATATAAGCTTTGTCAGGTTTTTCGAAATCATTCCCGTAAGTTTTGAATTATATAAGAGATGTGAAACCATTTATATTTGTAGTCAGTTGTTACATATTTTAAGGAGATTATTATGGATTATAGTCACATGACTGTTGCTGAACTTCGTAAGATTGCAAAGGAAAAAGGTGTTCCTAAGGCTACATCTTTAAAAAAGCAGGAACTGCTTGATGCACTTGCTGCTTTAGAGGCAGAGGCTGAAAAGAAAGAGAATGAGAATATAGAAGATACCGCGGCAGTATCCGTAGTTGAGGATGCTCCTGTATTAGAGAGAATACCCGCCGGTGAAACAAACGAAACCGATGGAGAAAACAGCGAAACGAACGGTGAAGAAGGCGAAAAATCTGCTGAAGGCGAGAATCAGGAAAAGTCTGCAGACGGCCAGCAACAGGGAGAACAGACCCAGCGCAAGGAAGGCCCGGGCTATTTTAACCGTGGAGATACAAAGGAAGGTATCTTAGAGATCATGCCTGACGGTTTCGGCTTCATCAGAAGTGAAAACTTCCTTCCAGGTGATGCGGATGTATACGTATCACCCCAGCAGATCAGGAAATTTAACTTAAGGACAGGTGATATCATAGTAGGTATCACCAAGCAGAAGACACCTACAGAGAAGTTTAACGCCATGCTTTACTGCAAGACGGTAAACGGCAACCATCCCTATGACTCTGTCAGACGTCCTAAGTTCGAAAATCTTACACCTATATTCCCTCATGAGAGACTGAAACTGGAGACACCCGGATGTTCACCTGCCATGAGGATCATGGATATCTTATCTCCCATAGGAAAGGGACAGCGTGGAATGATCGTGTCCCAGCCTAAGGCAGGCAAGACCACGTTGTTAAAGCAGATTGCAAAGGCTATATGCACCAACAACCCCGAGATGCACATGATCATCCTTCTTATAGATGAGCGTCCCGAGGAAGTAACGGATATGAAGGAATCAATATCCGGCGACAATGTTGATGTTATCTACTCAACATTTGACGAGCTCCCTGAGAACCACAAGAGAGTATCTGAGATGGTTATCGAGAGGGCTAAGCGTCTGGTAGAGCAGAAAAAGGATGTGGTCATCCTGCTTGACAGTATCACCAGACTTGCACGTGCTTATAACCTTACATGTACCGCAAGCGGACGTACTCTTTCGGGCGGTCTTGATCCTGCGGCACTTCATATGCCTAAGAAGTTCTTCGGTGCTGCCAGATGCATGAGAGAAGGCGGAAGCCTTACCATACTTGCTACCGCACTTGTTGAGACAGGCAGCCGTATGGATGATGTAGTATTCGAGGAGTTCAAGGGCACAGGTAACATGGAACTTGTACTTGACAGGAATCTCTCGGAGAGAAGGATATTCCCGGCCATCGACTTACCTAAGTCCAGCACCCGCCGTGATGACCTCCTTCTTACCCAGGATGAGGCAGAGGTCAATGATATCATCCGCCATGCATTTAACTCTTCGAGAGCTGAAAATGCCGTGGAAAAGATCATCAGTATGTTTGCAAGGACCCGCAACAACAGGGAGTTCTGCGAGATGGTAAAGAAGACGAAACTGTTGTAAAACTTTTACATAGGAGAAGGGGTATCATATGAAAAAGATTAACAGAGTTTTGGGGCTGTTTTGTGTTTTAGCTCTTATGGCTGCTTTATTTACAGGCCTTTCAAGGCAGGAGAAAGTATCGGCAGCAGAGGGTAATACCGTCAGGGTTGCCACTCAAAAGGAACTGAAAAAAGCACTTAAGGATTCTTCGGTCGAAACCATCATCTTAAGAACAAATACTTACGACAGTATTACTATATCTTCTAAGAAGGCAAAGAATAAAAAGCTTATAGTAGATGCGTATAATTCGAAGATAACCAATAAGGCAAAGTTTAAATCGATAACTCTTATCAGTACCGATCATTATATCGAAGATGTATCGGGTAATACCATTACGGCACAGACTACAGCTTTTGAGATCGCTGAAAACAGAACCGTTAAAAAGCTTATACTTAATTGCCTGGGGACGGATTATGTTGTACGTAAGGGAGCATTAATAAAGAATCTTGTATACAGGTTTGGCGGCAAAAACAGTTCTTACGATAAGAGCAGCCATACTTTAAAGTTTAAGGCCAACGTATTTGATTATGAGACATTTGATTATAAAGAGGTTTCATATAAGCTTGTGACAGACGAGGCCGGAAGAGTGACATATCTTGAGTACAAGGAGCCGTCCTCAAAAAGATCACTTAAGACCGATATTGAATATGATGAAAACGGTAATATCCTAAAGACTAAAGAAGTATATGCTGACAATGGCAAAGTGAACTTAAGTTATGAATATAAATATGATAATTACAATAACCGTATATATGAATATGCAGATCATGGTTATTATACGGAAGAAATCAATACAGAGTACGATTCCGAAGGCCGCAGGATAAGCTATACATCGCTTCACTCAGACGGGAATACTTCAAAATCCGAATACACCTATGATTCAAAGGGTAGAAAGATAAAGTCTGTATATACCTATAGCAGAGAAAATATTATATTGTCCGGAGATACAACTACTTATACATATAATAAGAAGGGTTATCGTACTAAAGTTGTAACTGAACATCTCGACGGATATAAAGGAATCGAAGTTGACAAATACGATTCCGCCGGCAACTATTATTACGGTATCCAAGATGAATATTTTGAAGACGGTACTGTTAACAGATATAAGTATAAATATGTTTATGATGAGTACGGCGATATGCTCACAGGCTATATCCTGTACCCGAACAGTAAAGAATGGCTTGATATGAGCGAGTTGGGCGACTGAAGATACTTTTAAAAAAAGTTATTGCATTTTGAAAAAAAGCGTGATATAATACTTTTCACTGTGTATCTGAAAGATAAGAAAATCAGTAAAAGATGAGGTGAAAAAAATGAGAGAGAATGTACAGCCTACATATTATCAGGCAAAGGTTACATGCAACTGCGGAAATGAGTTCGTGACCGGTTCTACAAAGAAGGAGATCCACGTAGAAATCTGTTCTAAGTGCCATCCTTTCTACACAGGCCAGCAGAAGTCAGTTCAGGCTCGTGGTGCTATTGATAAGTTCAACCGTAAGTATGGTCTGGAGAGCAAGTAGAATTTATCACTGATGATTAAAGGTTGAGGTTAGAATATAGCCTCAGCCTTTTTTTACTGTACTACCCGACGAACCAAGCCTCTAAGGCGCCGGTGAGTCGCGGTAGCACGTACGCACAGCTCACTTAGCGAGTGTAAGCTGTACAGCGCAACACGAGCTTAGTGAGCCACTGCGCTGTATTATCAGATGAACTACATAGTTGCAGTTTTATATACAGGAGGCAGATATGAAAAAAGCATCCGGAATCGGCGGACAGGCCCTGATGGAAGGCGTTATGATGAAGAACGGCAACCATTATGCCTGCGCTGTCAGAAAAGCTGATGGAACTATAGAGGTGGACGACCAGCGTACCACTTTACTTGGAGATAAATATAAATTTTTCAGGATACCGATCATAAGGGGTGTCGTTACTTTCGTAGAGTCCCTTGTAATAGGTGTTAAAACGCTGACCTGGTCTGCAAGTATATTAGAGGATGAGGAAGAGGAAGCCAAGAAAAAAGAGGCTGAAGGTGTTGAGAACTACGCAGATGAGATTCAGGCTGAGGCAGCGGAAGCATGTGCTGAGGCGGAGAATACGATAGAAGAGATCAATCTTGACAGTGATGAGCCCGAATATGAAGCGGTAAAAGAAGCTGAGGAAAAGGCGGCAACATCGGTTCCCAATGTTAAGAAAGCAGTTAAAAAGGAAAAGACCAAATCAGAGAAGACTAAGGACAGCCTTTTCATGGGACTTTTAGTAGTAGTTGCCATAGTATTTGCTGTAGGCCTTTTCATGATCCTTCCTTATTTTATATCGAAGTTTTTAAAGAGTGTTATAGATTCGCAGTTTGTACTTGCATTACTTGAAGGCCTTATCCGTATATGCCTTTTTGTAGGCTATGTGGCAGCCATCTCATGTATGAAGGACATAAAGAGAGTGTTCATGTACCATGGTGCGGAGCACAAGTCCATCAACTGTGTTGAGAGCGGAAAAGAACTGACCGTTGAGAATGTAAGAGAGTGCTCAAGAGAGCATAAGAGATGCGGTACCAGTTTCTTACTCATAGTTATGGTACTCAGTATCATCTTCTTTATGTTTATCAGATTTGAGTCGACCATACTTATGGTTGTGGCCCGTCTCCTTTTAGTGCCCATCATCGCAGGTATTTCCTACGAATTTATCAGGCTTGCCGGAAGAAGCGACAGCAAGGTTGTAGCGGTTCTTAGCAAACCCGGACTTGCACTTCAGAAGCTTACCACACGTGAGCCGGAGGATGATATGATCGAGTGTGCCATAGCATCCGTTGAGGCAGTGTTTGACTGGCGTGCATATCAGGCAGATATCAAGGCTGAAGAGGAAGCCGCATTAAAGGAAAAGCAGGAAAGACGTGAAAAGAGACGCTTAGAGCGTGAGCAGGAGATCAAGCAGAGAATGGAAGCCAAGGGAAGAAAGGTAGAGGATCTTTCCGAGGAGCAGATAAAAGAGATAGATGCCAGAGCCGACAAGCTTGCAGCTAAAGAGATGAAGAATGAGGCTGTAGCTGAAAAGCTTGCACGTGAGGCGGCAGAAAAAGCAAAGCAGTTTGAGAAAAACGTAAAAAACAACAATAAAGGCAGCAATAATAAAAACAAGAAAAAGAAGTGAGTCAAAGGTTTGTATGCGGTATTCTGAGGCAAAAAAAAGAGCGGTATCGATATTAAGCGAAGCAGGTATAGAAGAAGCCGAAGTGGATTCGGAGTATCTGCTGCTCTCCGTCACCGGCCTTGACAAGGCAGGACTGCTCATGAAGCTTTTTGATGAGATGCCGGAAAAGGAAGAAAAGGCATACGAAGAACTGATCGGGCGCAGAAGCTCGCATGAGCCCCTGCAGTATATCATTGGCAACCAGAATTTTATGGGATATACATTTCTGGTGACACCCGATGTACTCATCCCCAGATTTGATACCGAGATACTTGCGGAACTGGCAGGTAAGAGAGCGTATGATGCAGCGGTACAGATGTATTCTCACGGTAAGACCGGAGATATATCCGGCATATCGGATGAATTCAGGATCCTTGATATATGTACCGGAAGCGGGTGCGTGCCTGTATCGGTGGGGTTGGATTTATATAAGAAGATAAGATCCAAAGGTCTGAAGTTAAGCATTTCGGTTACTGCAGCCGATATTTCGGAAGCGGCAGTAGCTTTAGCAGAGAAGAATTATAAGCTGAATCTGGAAGACGGTGATCAGCTTCAAGAACTCGGATACCGATTTATAGTAAGCGATTTATTTAGTAACATAGATGGAAAGTACCACATCATCACAGCTAATCCTCCGTATATAGTGCGTGATGAGATCGAAGAGCTTATGCCTGAGATCTCCGAGCATGAGCCGAGACTTGCACTTGACGGCGGAACGGACGGTATGGATTTTTACCGCAGGATAGTGAAAGATGCGGGCAGTTACCTTGTCCCCGGCGGCAGGCTGCTTATGGAGTTTGATGACTCTCAGGCGGAGCCTGTAAAGAAGATGATGGAAGAAGCGGGCTTTACCGAAGTGGAGGTGCACCGTGACTTAGCAGGGCTGCGCCGCGTCATTGAGGGCAGGAAATAATAAAGGAATAAAGAAATGTTTGAGAAGATAGAAGAACTCGAGAGGCGCTATGAAGAGATTCAGGCAGAGCTTTCCGCTCCCGAGGTCGTAAACGATCAGGCAAGGTTCCGCAAGCTCATGAAGGAACAGACTGATATGGGAAGCATCGTAAATAAATACAGGGAATACAAGGAAGTAAAGAAGACCATAGACGAAAGTCTGGAGCTTCTTGACAGTGAAAACGATCCTGAGATGAGAGAGCTTATAAAGGAAGAGCTTTCGGCATCCAAGCAGCGTATCCCCGAGATAGAGAATGAGCTGAAGATCTTACTGCTCCCGAAGGATCCCAACGATGAAAAGAACGTCGTAGTGGAAATACGAGGCGGAGCAGGCGGAGATGAGGCTGCACTTTTTGCAGCAGAACTTTACCGCATGTATTCAAAGTATGCGGATTCACAGAGATGGAAAATAGAACTTGTAAGTGTAAATGAAAGCGGCATAGGCGGTTTTAAGGAAGTTATCTTCATGGTAAACGGCAAGGGCGCTTATTCAAGGCTTAAGTATGAGAGCGGTGTACACCGTGTTCAGCGTATACCGGTGACGGAGTCGGGCGGAAGGATACATACCTCCACTGCTACGGTAGCTATCATGCCTGAGGCAGAAGAGGTAGAGGTTAATCTTGATCTTAATGACTGTAAATTTGATGTATTCCGTGCGTCGGGAAACGGCGGACAGTGTGTCAATACCACGGACTCTGCGGTAAGGCTTACGCATATCCCGACAGGTATCGTAATCTCCTGTCAGGATGAGAAGAGCCAGCTGAAAAACAGGGATAAGGCATTAAGGGTACTCCGTGCAAAGCTTTATGAGCTTGAGCTTGAAAAAGCCCATGATGCTGAGGCGGAAGCCAAGAGAAGCCAGGTCGGTACCGGTGACAGGTCGGAAAAGATCAGGACTTACAATTTCCCCCAGAGCCGCTGCACCGATCACAGGATCAAGCTTACACTTTACACCTTAGAGGATGTAATGAACGGCAATTTGGACCAGCTGATCGACAGCCTAACTGCAGCAGATCAGGCCGCAAAATTGTTAAAGATGAGTGAAATGACCTGAACATATTTGTTCACAGATTAAGCCGGCTTAAGGCCCGAAAAGGGTGTGAGCGGACTTGGAATGAGGAGATATGATGGAAATCATCACCAGCAGTAAAAACGAAAAGATAAAAAACATAACAGCCCTGCTAAGCTCAAAAAAGGAACGCGACAAGCAGGGCCTTTTTGTCATTGAAGGACTGCGTATTTTTCAGGATACACTTAAAACCGCACCCGGATTTATAAGGGATATATATGTTTCCGAGAGTTTCTTAAAAGAACACCCTGAGGAAGATATTCTTTTTGAAAATAATGGAAGTATCCGGATCATCACCGTTAAGGACAGTGTTTTTAACAGCATCAGTCAGACTGTCACACCGCAGGGCGTACTCTGTACGGTGGAGAAGCCGGAACATACTTTAGAAGAGATACTTGGCGGTACAAAATTCCTGATATTGGAAAATATCCAGGATCCCGGAAATTTAGGAACTATGCTGAGGACCGCGGAAGCAGCGGGTGTGTCGGGCATCATCATGAGCCGGGACTGCGCTGACATCTACAATCCAAAGGTTATACGCTCCACCATGGGCTCGGTATTCAGGATGCCTTTCGTATATGTACAGGATTTTACGGAGGCACTGCGCAGAATAAAAGGACACGGTATCACCGTATATGCAGCTTACCTTCACGGGGGCGAAGCAGTTTCGGGTGTACAGTTTGATAAAAAATGTGCTATAATGATAGGTAATGAAGGAAACGGACTTACGGACGGGGCGGTAGCCGAAGCCGACAAAAGGGTATTTATCCCCATGGCCGGTCAGATAGAATCCCTGAACGCTGCCGTAGCAGCAGCAATACTGATGTTCCACGGGATAGCATAAGAAGGATAAAAACATGAAAGCAATAATTGGGCTCGGGAATCCGGGCATAAAATACGCCGGAACAAGGCATAACATAGGCTTTGATACGGTGACCGCATTGGCGGATAAGTATAACATAAAAATAAAAGATAAGAAGTTTAACGGCCTTGTAGGCGAGGGCTTTATCGAAGGCGAGAAGGTGATGCTGGTCCAGCCTCAGACATTTATGAATCTCTCGGGAGAATGTGTGGGTCTTATCGCAGGTTTCTATAAGCTTGAACCGGAGGATATCATAGTCATATGTGATGACATAAACCTTGATACAGGAAGGCTCCGTATAAGAGCAAAGGGGAGCGCCGGCGGACATAACGGACTGAAAAACATCATAGCACATCTTGGTACCGAGACATTCCCCAGGATAAGGATAGGCGTGGGTGAAAAGACAGAAGGCTGGGACCTGGCCGATTATGTATTGGCAAGGTTTTCAAAGGATGACGAACCGATTATGCGTGAAGCCATAAAGAATGCGGTGGGAGCGGTTGAGACCTGGATATCCGATGATATCGGCACGGCCATGAACCGCTATAATATCAACCCTAATCCCAAGCCCAAAAAAGAGAAGACACCTCAGACATCGAATGTTTCCGAAACTGCCGGTGCTATTGAAGCTGCCGACGTCCCTGCGGAATGACAATACTATACTGTAACGTGAAAATATAAGATTATATACAACTTTAAATGAATGCATTAATACAACCTTTAAGTGAATATACCGTCATCGAAGATATAAAGACGGCGTTAAAAAAAGGCAGGACTCCCATCAGGGTCACCGGCTGTATAGGTTCTGAAAAATGTAACCTTATGGCAGCAGTGACTGAAGAGACGAGCCCTGTCCGGCTTATTATTGCCGAAAATGACTTAAGGGCCAAAGAGCTTATGGCGGATTTCATGCTGTATGATAAGAACACATACTTTTATCCCGCCAAGGATATACTCTTTTACAGTGCAGATGTAAGGGGCAATACCCTGCAGTGCGAGCGTCTTGCTCTTATCAAGAAGATCATAGACGGTGAAAGTCTTACCGTTGTCACGAGCATTGCTGCCGGTGTGGACAGGCTGCCTCCTGTGGAGAGGCTTAAAAACCAGATCATACATATAGATATGGAATCCACCTTAGAGCCTGAGGTGTTGGCGGAAAAGCTTACAGCTATCGGATATTCCAGGGAAGGCATAGCCGATATGCCCGGACAGTTCGCCGTCAGGGGCGGTATAGTGGATGTATTCCCCGTACAGGATGAGGTCCCTGTACGTATAGAGTTCTGGGGAGATGCCATAGATTCCATCAGAAGCTATGATGCAGCCAGCCAGCGAAGCATAGCAAATACCGATTCATGTACCATATTCCCGGCTCAGGAGATTACTATCTCTAAAGAAGAGCAGGAAAAGGGCTTAAAACAGATAGAAAAGGATTCCAAAAAGCAGGAAAAAAGCCTGCAGGCTGCAGAAGATGAGAGTGCAGTAACGAACTTAAAACGCACTTTAAGGGAACTTAAGGAGAACTTAGAGTACTTCGGCGGTAAGGTAGGCCTTGACAGTTATGTCAATTATTTCCTTGAGGATACGGTATCGTTTTTTGATTATTTTGATCCCGAAAAAACAACGGTATTTATAGATGAACCGAAGATGGTCTCGGAGACGCTTGATGCGTTAGAGTATGAGTTTGACGAAAGCATGAAAGGCAGGCTCATGCGCGGATATATCTTCCCTAAGCAGACGGAAGCGGTTTTTAAGGCAAACCGCATTTTTGGTGTGCTTAAGGGGATGAGAGTCCTGATGCTTTCCACCATGGATTACCGTTTTACGCCTATGCAGGCTGTATCCTCCTTTGAGCTTTCGGTAGCTGCCACGGCATCTTACAACGGCAACTTCGACATGCTCATCTCGGACCTTAATAAATGGAGAAAGAGAAAATACAGGGTTATCCTTGTGGCTGCTTCCAAGTCCAGAGGAGTGAGACTTGCAGAAGATTTAAGGGATAACGGACTTTCAGCATTTTACAGCGCCGATTTTGACAGGGTGCCTCAGGAAGGCGAGGTTGTGGTGCTTTCAGGGCACTTAAGCCGTGGCTTCGAATACCCGCTTATCCGCTTTGCATTCGTGTGCGAAACGGATATTTTCGGCGTGCAGAAGGCAACTAAAAAGAAGAAAAAATACGGAAATGCCGGTCCCCGTATCGAGAGCTTTGCCGAGATGTGCGAAGGGGACTATGTGGTCCATGAGAGCTATGGCGTGGGAATATACCGCGGCATAGAGCAGATGGAAATGAATGGCATATTCAAAGACTATATAAAGGTGGAATATAACGGAGGCGGTACACTGTATGTTTTAGCTTCAGCCATGGGGCAGCTGCAGAAGTACGCAGGCTCCGATACCGGCAAGCCTCCGAAGCTTAACCGCCTTGATACCGGTGAGTGGAAAAAGACCAAAGCAAGAGTCCAGAGTGCGGTAAAAGATATCGCGGCAGAGCTTATAAAGCTTTATGCCATAAGGGAAGCGAGCAAAGGGCATTCATTCGGCAGGGATACCGTATGGCAGACTGAATTTGAAGAGCTGTTCCCCTTTGAAGAAACTGAGGACCAGTTAAAAGCCATAGATGAAACAAAAAAGGACATGGAAAGTACCAAGATCATGGACCGTCTGATATGCGGAGACGTAGGCTTCGGTAAGACCGAGATAGCTATAAGAGCAGCATTTAAGGCGGTTCAGGACGGGAAGCAGGTGGCTATCCTTGTACCTACCACAATACTCGCCCAACAGCATTACAACACCTTCACACAGCGTATGGGCGGATACCCCGTAAATATCGGAATGCTCTCGCGTTTTAAGTCACCTTCCGAACAGAAAAAGATCATCGAAAAGGTGAAAAACGGCCTGATGGACATAGTGATCGGTACACACAGGCTGCTTTCGAAGGATATTTCCTTTAAGAACTTAGGACTTCTGGTAGTGGATGAGGAGCAGCGTTTCGGAGTATCCCATAAGGAAAAGATCAAGCAGATGAAAGGCAATGTGGACGTACTGACACTTACGGCCACTCCCATACCAAGGACTCTTCATATGAGCCTGGCAGGTATCAGGGACATGAGCGTGCTCGATGAGGCACCCGTGGACAGACTTCCCATACAGACATTTGTACTTGAGTACAATGAAGAAGTGGTGCGCGAAGCCATAAACAGGGAGCTTTCACGCGGCGGGCAGGTATATTATGTGCATAACCGTATAGCCGGCATAGAGGATGTGGCGGCATCACTCACGAAGCTCCTGCCGGATGCAAATATCGTATATGCACATGGCAGGATGAACGAAAGAGAGCTTGAGGATATCATGTTCTCCTTTGTAAACGGCGATATAGACGTACTCGTTTCCACAACTATCATAGAAACGGGACTTGACATTTCGAATGTAAATACTATCATCATAGATGAGGCGGACAGGTTCGGCTTAGCCCAGCTTTACCAGTTAAGGGGCAGGGTGGGGCGTTCCAACAGGACTGCCTATGCGTTTATGATGTACAAGAGAGATAAGATACTTAAGGAAGAAGCCGAAAAAAGACTTGAGGCCATCAAGGAGTTTACCGAGCTTGGAAGCGGCATAAAGATTGCTATGCGCGACCTTGAGATAAGAGGTGCCGGTAACTTACTCGGTGCAGAGCAGAGCGGACATATGGCTGCGGTAGGCTATGAACTTTATTGCAAGATGCTTAACCAGGCTATAAAGAACTTAAAGCCCGGCGAGCTTGAGATGGATTACTACCAGACTTCAATAGACCTCGAGATGGATGCGTTTATCCCTTCTTCATATATAAGAAACGAGCTGCAGAAGCTTGATATGTATAAGCGGATCGCATCTGTCGATACATCCGACATGATGATGGACTTAGAAGAGGAGCTTACCGACAGATACGGCGAGCCTCCCACACCTGTCATCAATCTGTTAAACATAGCAATCACCAAGGCAGAGGGACACGATGCATTTGTTACCTCCATCACCCAGAAGGGGACCGTGGTAAAACTAGAGATGTACGAGAGGGCGCTGCTTGATGTGGCGCAGCTGCCGGAGCTCATAAAGAAATACGACGGTGCATTTAAAATGTATCCCGGAAAGGTGCCGAAGTTTGATTATATACTGCAGGCAGAACGGGGAAAGAAAACTTTTAATTTCAAGCCCGAGGAGATATTTAAGCAGCTTAGGGGCTTATTCGCAGACATGAAGTCTATCAGACTAAAAAATGATGATGTAAAAAAGGATACGGGTAAAGAAAGAGATGTTATCCCAAGCGAAAGCGAAGGAGCTTAAAAACATAGGAAAAAGTATGAAAAGAAAATGTAAACTGACAATTATATATTTCCTGATCCTGGTACTTGCGCTTATGACGGTATCCTGCGGAAGACATGAGGAAAAAGAGGAGAAAAAACCGGAATTCCGTGATGATGCGGTGTTTGCCGTAAACGGGACACAGGTGACGAGGGATGAGTGGAACCTCTATGCATGTCCTATCCTTGATGAGATCGATAATCTGTACGGCAAGGATATATGGAACTTTAAGATGGACGCTGAAGGCAAGCTGTTCGGCGAGGCTCTTCAGGAATACATCCGTGACAAAATAGTGAATGTCAAGGTTGTGGCAGGAAAAGCAGCGGAATTGGGCGTACGCTTAACGGAAGATGACAGGACCGAGATAAGCATAGCTGCTTCCGAATATATGGAGAAGCTTTCCGAAGAGCAGAAAAAAGAGTACAATATCTCTAAAGAACTGGTGGAAAATGTATATGAAGATAATCTGCTTGCCACCAAGGTATATGAGTATCTGACATTAAATGTCGATACCTCTACGGAAGAAACTGAGGTAAGACATATGGTACTCCGTTACATCATGCTTCCGAAAACTTATGAAAACAAGTCGGGAGAGACTGTGTTCTACAGCGATGAGGAGATAGCGGCAAGAAAGAGCCGTATAGAAGCTGTAAAAGCAGCGATAGATAAAAACCCGGGAGCCACTCTTAAGGACTTTGAGAGCGATGACCTGACCGTAACAGACCTTATAGTGGATTATGACGGATTAAAAGAACGCCTTCCGGAGGATATGGCAGGCGTTGTATTCTGGCTGAGGGAACATGAGATAAGCCGTATCCTGGAAAGTGATGAGGCATTTTTCATATTTGAATGCGTAAAGCTTTCCGATGAAGAAAGAACAAAAGCTGCCCGCATTAAGATCATAGAACAACGCGAGCAGCAGGTGTTTGAAGAAGCTTATGTAGAATGGAAAAAGGATGTTGAGGTCATCAACAACGATCCTGTATGGAAAAGCATAACCGATATGTTTAATGCTCGGTCGGATACCCGTTCATAAGGTATATTTCCAGGGTATCCTCTTCGAAATCATCAAGTACCGTATAATACTCATAATAATTGTTATACGAGTTTTTCAGGTAATTCTTTTTAAGCGCGTCCGCATATTTTGAGTCGAGCTTATTGTAAATAGGTGAATATTCTTTACCATAGCCCGTGTTGCGCCAGTGATAGAAGCTCACGGGCCTTACTGTATTCTCAAAACGGTTCTCTGTGATCAGGGGATTCACCGTACCGTTCACTATGATCGAGACAAGTTCAAGCTCCGGAGTCTCAGAGTAAATGAAGCAGTTTTCCTTTATCACGGGATTTTCCCAGTTCATGCATCTTATGGCATAAGTCTGTATATCAAAAAACGTATTCCTTAAAATATTGATGTTTTTATGAGGACTTCCTTCGGAGTATTTATGTGTGGCGATACCGCATTCCACCTCATAAAAGATATTGTCGGTGATATAGATATCCTTGTCGGGTGTCTTGTCATAGCTTGTCCACAACTGGTGGAAACCGCCCGTCACCTTATCGGGAGTGTCTATATTTATGGCCTCCTTACGGGTGGTCTGGGATTCCGACGCGCCATAGAAAAAGTTGTTGGTGATGTGGACGTTGCAGGAGGCATCGAGCTC
>CACYIR010000020.1:0-11143 GCA_902774525.1 uncultured Lachnospiraceae bacterium | reverse complement strand
CCGAGTATCTGTATGTCATGTTCGCCGTTGTAGCCCTTAAATACGCCTTCTTTTGCTGCATTTGTATATGAAACGGTCTGGAAGAGGGATGCTGTGGCGGTTAAACTCTTCGTGCCGGTATCATCCGTTTTCTTTATTTTTGCTCCGTCCTCCAATATAATGGTTGTGTTGGAAGGGATGCAAAGGGTGTTTGTTACGGTATAAGTGCCTTTTTGAAGTACAAGTACGCCGCCCTTTAAGGTGTTAAGCCTTTCAAGATAAGAGCGGAGCAGGTAATAGCCCTTTGTTTTGCTGTTATATGTTCCGTAAGTTACATAATTGGAATTATAAGGTTCAGAGTCCGGGTTGATTATAAAAAGTGTTCCTTCACCGCTGTATATTTTGATCTCGGTGGTGAATGTCTCATCCATACAGGTGGCTGAAAGGATTACTTTTCCGGGCTTTAAGGTCTTTATGATACAGTCGGTGGCACCGGACGCTTCTATCTCGGCATAGCCTTCGCCCTGAAGCGTCCAGGTGACGGGCTCTTCGTGTCCGTACCTTTTGAGCTTAAAACAGAAGGTGGAGTTTAATGACATGGCGTCTGTCGAATCGGTCAGTTTGCTGTAAGGGGCCTTGACGGTCACCTTCATGGAGCAGGTCTGCGTTACCCCGGCTTCGGTCACATCGGCATATACGGTGGTGGAGCCTTCGGCAACCGGGAATATCTCGCCCTCGGAGGAGATGACGGCTATTTCTTCGTCGTCACTCCTGTATGTTATCTCATATTCCTCACCCATGCCCGATACATCACTTAAGTAGCTTTCCCAGCCGGTGTACAGGGTGATCTTTTCTTTGTCGAAGCTTACGGATGCGGATGCCTTCTTTTTCGCCAGAGCGGCAGTTCCGGGACACAGAAGGACGGTCATGATACTTAGGATCATAACAAAAAGCATATTTTTTATCTTTGTATTTCTCATGGCCGGTCTCCTTTCGTATGGCGAATGTCGCTTTAGCAACGTTTGCCGGTCGGTAAATACTGCTTTATTATACAGTAAAAACAAGGTTTAATCAAGAGAAGGGTGTGCCATCTTTGTAAAATCTTTGTTAAATAAATGTTGATAAAAGTTATTATTTAATATATAATAATCATAATAGTGCGGTGCACTTTTGATTCTTCCCGCGTCCATATGGACAAAAGTGGAAATTTGGAGGTTTACAATGAAAAAACAGGCATTTAATCCTTATCTGCCTTCATGGGAATACGTTCCCGACGGTGAGCCTTACGTATTTGACGGGAGAGTGTACGTATACGGATCGCACGATCTGTATAACGGACAGGCATTCTGCCTCGGTGATTACGTAGGCTGGTCGGCACCGGTGGATGATCTTGGTAACTGGAGGTATGAAGGCATCACCTATCCCAGACTGGCAGACCCCGCAAATGACGGAAGGATGGTTCTTTATGCTCCCGATGTTACCATAGGTCCCGATGGCAGATACTATATGTATTACTGTCTTGATAAGGTTCCGATCGTATCTGTGGCAGTATGTGATACTCCCGCAGGAAAGTACGAATTCTACGGACATGTTCATTATGCTGACGGCACACGCTTAGGTGAAAGAGAAGGCGATGAGCCCCAGTTTGATCCCGGTGTTATCACAGAAGACGGAAAAACATATCTTTATACCGGTTTCTGCGGTATGGGAGATAAGTCCAGGACAGGTGCATTCTGTACAGTTCTTGATACTGATATGCTCACCATCATCAAGGATCCTGTAAGAGTGGTTCCCGGATGCATGTACAGCGAGGGCACGGGCTTCGAGGGACATGCTTTCTTCGAGGCATCATCCATCAGAAAGCGCGGAGATACATATTACTATATTTATTCTTCACAGGTTATGCATGAGCTTTGCTACGCTACTTCAAAGTATCCGGATAAGGACTTTAAGTATGGCGGAGTTATCGTAAGCAACTGTGACTTAGGCATAGACAGCTACAAGCCCGCCGATATGGTGGCAGGTACTCCGGGTAACGATCACGGAAGTATCGTACAGATAGGTGATGACTGGTACATCTTCTATCACAGACAGACAAACGGCACATGGTTCTCGCGTCAGGGCTGTGCGGAAAAGATAAAGTTTGAAGCAGACGGCTCTATAAAGCAGGTTGAGATGACCTCGTGCGGACTTAACGGCGGACCTTTGGAGGGGAAGGGCGAGTATGCCACATACATCTGCTGCAACCTTTTCAATAAAGAAGTAAAAGGCTCACCGTTCGGAGGATATCCCAATCCCGCAAAGATCATCATGGACGGACGCGACGGCGACGAAGAGCTCGGCTATGTATACAATGTAAAGAACGGCGATACCATCGGCTTTAAGTATTTTGACTGCAAGGGTATCACAAAAGTAAGAGTGACCACAAGAGGATACTCTCACGGAGTATTTGAAGTTAAGACCAAGTGGGACGGCGAGGTGCTCGGCACCATCGATCTTATCAGCTCCAACTTCTGGGAGGCACATGAAGCTGACATAGCTATCCCTGATGGAGTTAATGCTCTGTATTTCACATACAGCGGCGGCGGAAACTGCAGTTTTAAATCATTCGAGTTAATATGATATACGGTGAAAAACATAATAAAAGGAGAATTATAAATGGCTAAACAAAGAGAAGCACTGGTTACCAATATCTTCACAGCAGATCCTTCTGCACATGTATTTAATGATAAGGTATATGTTTACCCTTCACACGATCTTCCTCATGACGGAGCTGACGATGATGAGGGTATCGAATATGCTATGGAGGATTATCACATCCTTTCCATGGATAACCTTGACGAGGCTACACCCTGCATCGATAACGGCGAAGCACTTCATATGAGAGATATCCCGTGGGTAAGCAAGCAGATGTGGGCACCCGATGTAGCATTTAAGGATGGAAAGTATTATCTTTACTTCCCTGCAAGGGACCAGCAGGGAGTGTTCCGTTTAGGTGTTGCTGTTTCCGACAGCCCCGTTGGACCTTTCAAGGCTGAGGACAATTACATCCCCGGCAGTATGAGTATCGATCCCGCAGTATTTGAAGAGAATGGCAGATACTACTGCTACAACGGCGGACTTTGGGGCGGCCAGCTTGAGAAGTGGATGACCGGTTCATATGTTGAGAATCCCGCTGAGATCCCTGCAGATGCTCCCGCACTCGGACCGTTCTTTGCAGAGCTGAACGAAGATATGAAGACCTTCAAGGCTACTCCTAAGATGGTGCAGATACTTGATGAAAACGGCGAGCCCATAAAAGCAGGCGATGAAGACAGACGTTACTTCGAGGGTCCCTGGATGCACAAGTATAACGGACTTTACTATCTGTCATATTCTACAGGTACCACTCATTACCTTGTATATGCTACAGGTACAAGTCCCGAAGGTCCTTTCACATACCGCGGAAGACTTATGGAGCCCGTAATCGGATGGACCACACATCATTCTATCATCGAGTATCACGGAAAATGGTATCTTTTCTACCATGACTGCGAGATATCACAGGGCATCAACCACAGAAGAAACGTTAAGTTTACAGAGATCTTCTATAATGAGGACGGTACTATAAAGACCGTATTCCCTTACGATCATAAAAACAAATAAATAATTTCATTTCGGGCTGTCGCATTTGCGGCAGCCCGATTTTCGGAGGAACAGATGCGATTAAGACACAATCCCAAGGCAGATATAGCGGTGGAAAACAGCGAATATGTAGAACAGGACCCAAAAGCAAGAAAGGGACACTGGCATGAGCTGTTCGGAAATGACAATCCCATACATATTGAGATCGGTATGGGAAAGGGCAACTTCATAATGACTTTGGCATCGCAGAATCCTGATATAAACTATGTTGGGATAGAGCGCGTACCCACCGTATTGTATAAAGCACTCCGGAAGCAGGAGGAAATGAAACTTAAAAATCTGATGCTTATGGCGTTTAATGCCGATGCGATTGAGGAAGTGTTTGAAAAGGCTGAGGTGGACCGTATATATCTTAATTTCTCCGATCCCTGGCCGAAGGACAGGCATGCACACAGAAGGCTTACATCTCCAAACTTTTTGAAGTTGTATGACAGCTTTCTTAAAGACGACGGAGTAATAGAATTTAAGACGGATAACAGGAATCTCTTTGATTATTCATTGGAAGCCGCACCGGCGGCAGGATGGAAGGTAAAGGACATAACCTATGACCTCCACCACAGTGAATATGCCGAAGGGAACATTATGACCGAGTATGAGATGAAGTTCTCTGCTATGGGAATACCTATCAATAAAATGATAATATACAGGTAATAGGCGGGTTTATCACCCGATATGACAGGGATTGACTATTAATCGGAAAAATGTTAAAATTCTTCCAGCCGTAAGTTGGAGAGGTTTCAACATAACGGTGCCTAAGAAAATGGAGGAAAGAGAATGAAGAAGAAATTACAAAAGAGTCTTATAATGATCATCATGATACTCTCCATGCTGGCACTTGCCGCATGTTCCAAGAGTGATGAGGATGATGAAGAGAGCGGAAGCAGACGCCGCCGTACAGAAAATGTAGAACCTACGGACGATCCTGATGTAACTGCTGAACCCACTGCGGAGCCTACAACCACACCTGAGCCTACAATAGAGCCTACCGCTGAGCCTACTGCTGAGATAACAATTGCACCCCCCGTATCCCACGCAGATGATGAGAAAAAAGAGGGCGACAACGGCGACGAGCCTGCTACCGGTGAGCCCGATCCTACCGGAGAAATAGAGCCTACCCCTGTTGTTACCGGTGAGCCCGATGACGACAATACTTTTGTTTTTGAAGTAAAATATGTAGGATATACAGATGTTGACGATAAAGCAAAGGAAGTAGCCGAGACATTCGGAAATGCATTTGTATTTGGCGACAAAGAAGTAATCCTCAATACAATAGCTTATGATGAAGAACGTAAAGCAGATCTTGACGAGGAACTTGGAGAATATCAGGGACTTACAGAGATGCTTGTTGAAGAGTTGTCCGAGTTCGATCTCGGACTTTCCAATGCCGATGTAGCGACACTGATCTCTCTTGAATGTGTTGGCGGCAAAAAGTTTGACAAAGAGACTGCTGTATACAACCTGATCCTCAGCGATACTTATATTACCGATCCGATGGCATGGGATAATTACCATGTTATCTCTACCGAGATGAAGGGCGATGTACTTTCATATATCGGAAATCCTTTAGGCGGCGGCATCAACTTTATAGTAGCTGAAAGGGACGGAGATTATAAAGTCCTCACTGTAGCATTCTATGATGAGGATGAAGGCGGCGACGAGCCTGTAGATCCGGAGACAGATGCAGAAAAGCTTATCGAGATCAAAGGCAGGCTGTATCAGTTTAACGGAAACGAGACTACCGATGAGATCATCGATATGTTTAACAAGGCATTCGAAGATTTTGATTTCTATACCATGATCTCATGCGTAGCAATTGATGACGGTTTTTATATCGATGCAATTGCAGACAATGAGGATGCCATAGCTGCATTTGAATTATATAAGCTTGCTGCAGGCACGATGACCATATCCACTTCAAGAGGAGAGGCTGTTGAGGTTTCCGAGGAAGAACTGAATGATGTCCGCATGGAATGCGAGACTGTAGACAATCCCGAGACTATCACAGACGTTGTAAAATATGAAGTTACCTATCATATGGAAATGGCCGGTGAGACTCAGGACCAGGTAGAAACCGTATATGTAGGAAAGTACAACGGCGAAAACAGGATAGTACACTGCTTCATTTTTAACTGATAATTATATGAGAAAATATTGTGTAATAGGAACACCTGTCGGGCACTCCAAGTCCCCCGCGCTCTTTAAAAGGTTTATGAGCGAAAAAGGCTTAAAGTACGGTGAGGATGCGGAGTACCTGATCACGGAGATAACAGATGCTGAACAGCTCCATGCCTTTGTAGAGGAAATGAAAACAGGGGTATGGAGCGGTTGTAATGTCACCATGCCGTGGAAGACCGATATGGTGAAATATATGGACGAGCTTTCCGAAACAGCGAAGATCACTGATGCGGTAAATACCGTATCAGCTAAGGACGGCAGACTGTTCGGAGACTCCACTGACGGGCGCGGCATGCTTAATGCCATAAAGGCTGAGACCGGGTGTGATATAAAAGATAAAAAGGTGGTCATGCTCGGGTGCGGAGGTGCTGCCCGTTCCATAATAGCCGAAGCGGTACTGAGAGGCGCCGGAAGGATTGATATAATCTGCAGGGGTGCCGGAAACATAGACGGGCCGGGACCTGAAAAAGGCTCCAATCTGGGCTTAACACTGGAGCTTATAGAAAAACTGTATGCACAGGGAAGCGAAGGTACGGAGACGGAAGGCGTGCAAACAGAAGACACTGTAAAAGACGGTGTTGAGAAGAAACCTGCATATGAAACCAAGATAGTGTTTACAGAGTCGGGGGACTTTGAAAAGGTTCAAAAAGCTGTGACAGATGCGGATATCCTGATCAATTCCACCCCTTTAGGAATGCTGGACGGACGCGGAAATGAGAACAGGCTGCCGATATCGGAGGATATCATATTCGGAAAAGACCTTATCGTGGCAGACTGTGTATATAATCCGGATGAAACACTTCTTATAAAGAAGGCAAAGGAAGCCGGAGCAAGAACGGTAAAAGGCATCAGGATGCTCGAGGAGCAGGCCAGATGCGGTGTAGAGATACTTCTTAGATAGAATACTGATTATCAAGGCTTCCCCTTGAGGGGAAGCTGTCTGCGAAGCAGACTGATGAGGTGGAAAACAACAACTTTGGAGGTTAACATATCATGACACTCGTGATAATGGCTGCCGGAATGGGCAGCAGATACGGCGGGCTTAAGCAGCTCGATCCTTTAGGACCCGGCGGGGAATTCCTGCTTGACTACTCCATCTATGATGCCGTAAAGGCAGGTTTTAACAAAGTGGTATTTGTTATAAAGAAGGAAAATCTTGAGCTTTTCCGTGAGACGGTCGGAGAGCGTATAGAAAAAGCCGTAAAGGTTGAATATGCATTCCAGGATATAGCCGATATCCCCGAAAACGGAAATATACCCGAAGGACGTGTAAAGCCCTGGGGTACTGCACATGCCGTATATTGCTGCAGGAACTATGTAAATGAGCCGTTTGCAGTCATCAACTCCGACGACTTTTACGGAGCTGAAGCATTTAAGTGCCTGGCAGATTACCTGGGTAAAAACGGAGATAATGCCACAGTTCACAGATACTGCATGGCAGCATATATGCTTAAGAATACACTTACAGAGAACGGTTCAGTATCCCGTGGAGTGTGTCTGGATAAGGATATGAATCTTACTTCTATCACAGAACATACAAAGATTGAAAGACTTTCAGACGGAAGGCTTATAAACACAGAGGATGACGGCTCTTTAAAGGAGCTTAACGACAACCTCCATGTTTCCATGAACTGCTGGGGATTTACACCTGAGTTTTTCGGTACCCTTGAAAAGGGACTTGTAAGGTTCTTTGATGAGAACAAGGGAGAAAAGCTGAACAAGGCTGAGTACTACCTGCTTACAGCAGTACAGGATGAGATAGATGCAGGTACTGCTACGGTTAAGCTTCTTGAGACCGACGCGAAGTGGTTCGGCGTAACATATAAAGAGGACAGACCCAAGGTGGTTGAAGCCATCAGGAAGCTTATCGCCGAGGGTGTATATCCCGAGAAATTGTGGGCATAAAGATAGGAGAAGGATATGTCAATATTAGTAACCGGCGGAACCGGATATATAGGAAGCCACACGGTGGTAGAGCTGCAGAATGCGGGCTACGATGCCGTGATCATCGATAATTTAAGTAATTCCAAGGCTTTGGTACTGGACAGGATTGAGGCTATCACAGGTAAAAGACCGAAGTTTTATAATGCAGACTTAAGAGATAAGGAAGCACTTGCAAAGATATTTAAGGAGAATCCCGATATAGAGGCAGTCATTCATTTTGCAGGCTTAAAGGCAGTAGGAGAATCTGTCAGCATGCCTCTTGAGTACTATAACAACAATATATACGGAACGCTCTGCCTGCTTGAGACCATGAGGGATGCGAAAGTTAAGAATATAGTATTTTCCTCATCCGCAACCGTATACGGAGACCCTGCGTTCGTACCCATCACAGAGGAGTGTCCTAAGGGTTCATGCACCAATCCTTACGGCTGGACAAAATCCATGCTTGAGCAGATACTCTCCGACTTAACAGTACCGGATAAAGAATGGAATGTCATACTTCTCCGTTACTTTAACCCTATAGGAGCACACAAGAGCGGTACTATAGGTGAGGATCCGAGCGGCATCCCCAACAACCTCATGCCTTATATCACACAGGTGGCAGTAGGAAAACGTGACCACTTAAATGTATTCGGAAATGACTATCCCACCCATGACGGCACAGGCGTAAGAGATTACATCCATGTAGTTGATCTGGCTGTCGGTCATGTTAAGGCATTAAACAAGATCAAAGAAAAATGCGGACTTAAGATATATAACCTCGGTACCGGCCACGGCTACAGTGTGCTGGATATCGTTAATGCATTTGAGAAGGCAAGCGGTGTGAAGATACCTTATGAGATAACTCCCCGCCGCCCCGGTGACATAGCCGAGTGCTATGCGGATGCCTCAAAAGCCAAGGCAGAGCTTGGTTGGGAAGCACAGTACGGTATAGAAGAGATGTGTGCCGACTCCTGGAGATGGCAGAAGAATAACCCCGAAGGGTATTGATGACGTTTTTGCAACGGTCAGAGAAAAGTTTCTCTGACCGCTTTTTCTGACAAATCCCGTTACTTATATTATGTTTTCAAAATTGCACAAATAATGGCATATACTTAAGGTAAAATTTCTAACTGTATATTTTTAAAAAAATGTTGAAGTGTAGAACAAGATATGCTACTATAAATCAGATAGGCAAAAAGTTGAAAAATGAAGTATTTCTAGGAGGCAGATCATGGGAAAAAGAGATGACATCAACAAGGTTTTAATTATCGGATCAGGTCCTATTATCATAGGACAGGCATGTGAATTTGACTATTCGGGAACTCAGGCATGCAAGGCATTGCGTAAGCTGGGTTATAAAATAGTTCTCGTAAATTCCAATCCTGCTACCATCATGACCGACCCTGATACGGCCGATGTTACATATATTGAGCCCCTTAACGCTAAGAGGCTTGAACAGATCATTGCAAAAGAAAGACCGGATGCTATTTTGCCCAATTTAGGTGGTCAGTCCGGTCTTAATTTATGTTCCGAGCTTGGAAAAACAGGCGTTCTTGACAAGTACGGCGTAAAGGTTATCGGTGTACAGCTTGACGCTATCGAACGTGGCGAGGACAGAATAGAGTTTAAGAACACGATGAACAAACTCGGTATCGAGATGGCAAGAAGTGAAGTTGCCTACTCGGTAGATGAAGCACTTGCGATAGCTGACAAGCTCGGCTACCCCGTAGTTCTTCGTCCCGCATACACCATGGGCGGTGCCGGCGGCGGACTTGTATACAACACAGAAGAGCTGAAGCTCGTATGTGAGCGCGGTATCCAGGCGTCCCTAGTAGGCCAGGTACTTGTAGAAGAGTCCATCATGGGCTGGGAAGAGCTTGAGCTTGAAGTTGTCCGTGATGCAAAGGGACAGATGATCACAGTCTGCTTCATCGAGAACATCGATCCCATGGGCGTACATACAGGTGACTCCTTCTGTTCGGCTCCCATGCTTACCATCAGTAAAGAAACACAGGCCCGTCTCCAGGAGCAGGCTTATAAGATCGTAAACGAGGTACAGGTTATCGGCGGTACCAACGTACAGTTTGCACATGATCCCGTATCAGACAGGATCATCGTTATAGAGATCAACCCCAGAACATCACGTTCTTCAGCACTTGCATCAAAAGCTACAGGCTTCCCCATTGCTCTTGTATCCGCTATGCTTGCAGCAGGTCTTACACTTGATGAGATCCCTTGCGGAAAGTATGGTTCACTTGACAAGTACGTACCTGACGGAGACTATGTAGTTATCAAGTTTGCACGCTGGGCATTTGAGAAGTTCAAGGGCGTACAGGATAAGTTAGGAACACAGATGCGTGCCGTAGGCGAGGTAATGAGCATCGGTAAGAATTACAAGGAAGCATTCCAGAAGGCTATCAGAAGCTTGGAGACCGGCAGATACGGCTTAGGCTTTGCAAAGACCTTCCACGATATGGACTTAAAAGAGCTTCTCAACCTCTTAAAGAGCCCTTCAAGCGAAAGACAGTTCATCATGTACGAGGCACTCCGTAAGGGCGCTTCCATCGACGAACTGTATAACCTTACCAGGATCAAGAAGTACTTCATCGAGCAGATGTTAGAGCTCGTACAGGAAGAGGAAGCACTCATCGCAGCAAAGGGTGCGGTTCCTTCTGATGAGATATTAAAGAAAGCTAAGCAGGACGGTTTCTCAGACAAGTACCTTGCAAAGATCCTTGAAGTATCTGAGGCAGATATCAGAAATGCAAGACTTGCAGCCGGCATCGTAGAGCGTTGGGAGGGTGTACATGTAAGCGGTACCGAGAACAGCGCATACTACTATTCAAGCTATAACAGCCCCGAGGGTAAGGGTGCGGTAGCAGTAGACAACGGCAAGAAGAAGATAATGATCTTAGGCGGCGGCCCTAACCGTATCGGCCAGGGTATCGAGTTTGACTACTGCAGCGTACATGCAGCACTTTCGTTAAAGAAGCTCGGCTTTGAGACCATCATCGTTAACTGCAACCCCGAGACAGTATCAACAGACTACGATACATCCGACAAGCTCTACTTTGAGCCGCTGACATTAGAGGATGTATTAAGCATATACAATGAAGAAAAGCCAGTAGGCGTTATCGCACAGTTCGGCGGCCAGACACCTCTGAACCTTGCTTCACAGCTTCAGGCTAACGGTGTAAAGATCTTAGGTACCACACCTGAGGTTATCGACCTTGCTGAAGACCGTGACAGATTCCGTGCTATGATGGAGAAGCTTGACATTCCGATGCCCGAAGCAGGCATGGCAGTAAATGTGGATGAAGCTATCGAAGTGGCAGAGCGCATCGGTTATCCCGTTATGGTACGTCCTTCTTACGTACTT
>CACYIR010000019.1 GCA_902774525.1 uncultured Lachnospiraceae bacterium | reverse complement strand
TCGATACCTTCGATCATAGTATCCGGTATGGGCCTGTTCTCAGCTACATTCGGCGTAGCGGTATATTCGGATATTGATATGATCAGTTCGATGTGCATCCTTTTGGCACGCGGCGCTATCATAAGTGTAGTCATGGTAGTGTTCACACTTCCGGCTATGCTGATGCTGTTTGATAAGATCATAATCAAAACAACGGCCGGGATGAAGGCTTGCAGCGAAGAATCATAATAGTAATCTTACGGAGGTAAATATAAAATGAAAAAGATGACAGCATGCATAGCAGCGGTTGTAACAGGAGCCGCATTGCTTGTCAGCGGATTAAGTACATCATTAAATGTATCTGCTGACGAAGACGGTACGATTGATACAGTTACGATAAATACAGATGACCTTGAAGTTAACACCACAGATCCCGCCACAGGCGGTCCCGAGCAGATAGGGGCAGCGGCAGAAAGCCTGCTGAACAGCCTGCTTACCTCGGATTCTTCTGACATCGAGGGTACGGCCAAGGAAGAAACCGTATACATAGTGGCTGATGCAAACGGTTCAGCTAAAAAGGTGATAGTAAGCGACTGGCTGAAGAACGCCGGAAAAGATTCTAAGCTTAACGACGTATCGGAGCTCACCGATATCGAAAATGTTAAGGGTAACGAAACTTTCACGAAGAACGGAAGCGAGTGTGTATGGGATGCAAACGGTGCCGACATCAGCTATCAGGGCCGTACCGACAAAGAACTTCCGGTAGAAGTAAAGGTCACCTACAGTCTTGACGGCAAGGTAATGACACCAGAAGAGATAAAGGGAAGATCCGGACATGTGACCATCAGGTTTGATTATAATAACAAGGCTTACCGTGAGGTAATGATAGACGGTAAAAAGGAAAAAATGACAGTTCCTTTTATGATGCTTACCGGTGTGATCCTTGATGATGACAGATTTACAAATATTTCCGCAGCAAACGCAAAGCTTATAAATGACGGCTCAAGGACTGTAGTCATCGGATTTGCACTTCCCGGACTTCAGGATAACCTTGCGATAGACAGATCAAAATTTGAGATACCGGAATCACTCACAATAGAAGCTGATGTAACTGATTTCAGTCTTTCCATGACAGTGACAATGGCCACCAATGAGATATTCGGAAGGCTGGATAAGCTGGATATAAAGGATCTTGATAACTTAAGCGCATCCATGGAGGAACTGACCGGTGCAATGACCAGACTCACAGAGGGTTCTGAAGCATTAAGCGACGGATTGGCACAGCTCCTTGAAAAATCAGGCGAGCTTGAAACAGGTGTGGGACAGCTTTCAGACGGTGCCGGTCAGCTTAAAAACGGAATTGCCGAGCTTGATGCAGGAGCCGGAAAGCTTGCGGACGGAGCCGGAGCACTTGATACAGGTATAACACAGCTTAAGGACGGAGCTGACCAGCTTAAAGCAGGTACTGAAAGCTTAAGTGCCGGAGCGGGGGACTTAAGCGACGGTGTTGCCATGATAGATGCAGGCATGGGTTCATTAAGCGACGGAGCATCACAGCTTAAGACAGGACTTGATACCCTTGCCGGGAACAACGAAACACTTGTAGGCGGAGCAGCTACTGTATTTAATACCATGCTTGCCACAGCGACATCTGAGATTCGGGAAGGCGGAGCTTCCATACCCGATCTTACGATAGAAAACTATGGGGAAGTACTTGACGGAGTGCTTTCACAGATCGATCAGGCAGTAGCTCTTTATGAAAAATCGGATGCAAAGACTGCAGCCGTATACAAGGAAAAAGCAAAGGCAATAAAGGAGCTTAAGGCGTCACTTGACGGATACAATGCATTTTATACAGGACTTAAAACATATACCGCAGGAGTAGCGGCAGCGGCAGCAGGAGCAGGAGAGCTTAAAAACGGTGCCGATACCTTAAAAGGCGGAACAGGCGCACTTAAGGACGGGGCTGATACATTAAAGAATGGTGCAGATGCCTTAAAAGGCGGCGTAGATGCGTTAGATGACGGCGCCGTACAGGTAAAGGCCGGTGCGGATGCATTAAAGACAGGTGCCGACAGCCTTAAGGATGGTACCGGTAAGCTTGCAGACGGTGCAGGCAAGCTGGATAAGGGATTAAAAGAACTCAAAAACAACATCCCTGCATTGAAAGACGGTGTGACAAAGCTTCATGACGGTGCAGTACAGATGTCCGACGGTATCAAAGAGTTCAATGAACGCGGCATATCAAAGATTACCGAAGCGGTAGAAGGCGAACTGGAAGGTGTCATCGAAAGGATCAGAGTCATGGGTGAGATCTCCAGAGCCTACAATAACTTCTCAGGTATATCCGACGGTATGAGCGGCCAGGTCAAATTTATCTACAGAACTGACGAAATTAAATGATAATATTGAGGTCAGGTACCATTAGTTTATAATGAACACTAATAAAAACTGGGGCACGGATTGTTATTCCGTGCCCTATTCTTATGGGGTCAGACCCCGTTAACACGTTAACATAGTAAAGGGGTCAGACCCCTATAGAAAATTTTCAGAAGTTTCACTTTTAATTACTTGTTTTATAGGATATAAGTGCTATAATTATTACGTTATAAAATTCGCCTGATATAGGAGAGTATGCCTATGAACATGAAGCAGTTTAAATATGCCCTGGTGCTGGCAAATGAGAAGTCGTTTTCCAGGGCGGCGGAGTCACTCGGGATATCCCAGCCTTCGCTGTCACAATACTTAAAGAAGATAGAGACCGAGGTAGGGGCGCGCCTGTTTGACAGGAGCGGAAGCGAGGTCAGACTGACGGATGCGGGACGTGCATATATAGAGGCCGGTAAAAAGATACTTGATATCGAGCATCAGATGGAAGGCCGCATATCGGATATCAATAACAATATAGAAGGCAGCATCTCAGTGGGAGTATCACCGTACAGAACCATCAGTATCATGCCTGAGATCATAAAGGAGTTTTCTGTAGAGTATCCGAACTTTAAAGTGATACTTGAAGAGAGGACCGGGCGTGAGCTCTTAGACGGAGCGGAGCATGGTGAGTATGATTTCTGTATCACCACAGCCCCTGTGGACGGAAAAATATTTGATTCCGTAAAGATCATGGACGAAGAAGTGGTACTGGCTGCACCCGCCGATAAAAAGATCAAAACTGAAAAGACAGACGGAAAGAAGTATCCGACAGTCGATATCGGAGTTCTTAACGGAGAGCAGGTGATAACGCTTTCGGAGTCCCAGCTCATGCAGAAAATGCTGGAGGATATCTGCATGCAGTACGGGATATCACATAAAACATATATATCCTGCACCAGTATCGGCGCCCAGCTGGCTATGGTAAGAGCAGGTCTCGGCGTGGCACTGGTTCCTTCGGGCACTGTCAGATCTAAAGACGAAGGTATAAGGTATTATTCGTTTAAGCAGAAACTTCCGTTAAGGGAGATAGTAGTGGCATACAGAAAAGAACAATACATCTCCAAGCCCATGAAGGCTTTTGTGGAAGTAATGAAGAAACTGGGACTGTAAAGGGAAAGCAGGATAAAAGGATGAGGACAGGAAAAAAGAGTAAGTTATTAAGTGCGTTTCTGGCATTTGTTATCGGTATAACATTGATTACAGAAAAGTATGATGTACACGCTGAAGAAAACGACGGAAACACAGTTGAAACAGTGGAAGCTACCGTAATTGAAACAACCGAAGGTACAGATGAGACTGCGGACAGTGAGCTTCTCACAGAAGAAACAGTAGACGAAAAGAGTACCGATAAGGAATTCCGTGCGGTCTGGATCGCATATTACGATTTCGATGACAGTAAGGGGATGGATAAGGAAGCGTTTACCGCATATGTGGGCGAGATGTTTGACAATGTAGCCGATATAGGTATGAATGCGGTGATGGTGCATGTACGTGCATTCAGTGATGCCATGTACAAGTCGAAATATTATCCCTGGTCAGTCTATGCATCGGGGCAGCAGGGCGTAAGCCCCGGATATGACCCTTTAAAGATCATGGTAAAAGAAGCACACGCAAGAGGTCTTGAGATACATGCATGGCTTAATCCTTACAGGGTAACTTCTTCATGGAACGGCGGGACAGATGTGACAAAGCTTTCCAAGAAAAATCCCGCCAGAAAATGGCTAACCAATAAAAAGACATCTGATGACAGGTATGTATTATCGTATGGCAGTGCATTGTATTACAACCCTTCCATATCGGCAGTCAGAAAACTTATAGTAAACGGCGTAAAAGAAATAGTGGAAAACTATGACGTGGACGGTATCCATTTTGACGACTATTTCTATCCGGATCTGGGGACTAACTACGAGACCAATTTCGATGCACCCGAGTACGAGAAATATAAGAAGAAAGCCGCAGCTTCAGGCGAAAAGCCGATGAGTATAGCCGACTGGAGAAAAAACAATGTCAATCTCCTGGTAAAAGCAGTATATAAAGCAGTAAAGAGCATTGATCCCGACGTAACATTCGGCATCAGCCCCGGAGGTTATATCGATTATTTCGATGAGGATTTCCGCTGGTATGTGGATTACCGTACATGGATGTCTGAAAAGGGATATATCGATTATATCTGCCCCCAGCTTTACTGGTCATTTAACAGCAGGAACATATTCCCGTTCTATGAGACACTTATCAGGTGGTGTGCAGCTGCGACCAACGAAAACGTAAGGGTATATGCGGGGCTTCCGGCCTACAAAATGAATGAAAACAATAATGTAAGCTCTCTGGACAGGATTACCGATACGGAGTTCTACAACCAGTATCTGATAGCCGATATGGTACATTATATCAGGAAAAATGAGAGGGCATCCGGCTTCATAGTATTTGATTATGAGGACCTGGTAAAGGCAAAGAATGCCGAAATGACGGAGAAGCTTAAAGAGGAGATAGGATCATGACTAATGCGGAAAGAAACGAACTGCGCCGCAGATTCGTAAAAGACAATACAATATCAAGACTGGCACTCTGTTATGTGAATGCCGCAAGAGAAAAGGTAGTAGTGCAGAATGAAATGTTCTTAAGCCTGCCCGAAGAAGATATGTACAAATATCTTGATATCGCCAAGAAATCCCTCTCGGGACAGATAGGGGATAACCTTATGGAGTTCTCATATACCTCGGCACAGGAGGAGGACGAAAACTACCGTTTTATGAAGGGACTGCTTGACAGCAAGCTGAAAAACGAAAGCCTGCTCGACATCCTGTTTGACAAGATCATAGACAGCTATGTATATGACGGTAATTTCCTCATCACGGTCATAACCGACAGCTATGATGTGATGACCAAGACCACTGACAAGCAGAAGCTTGATGAATCCGAGGAAGTATTTTCATATATCATAGTGAGTATCTGCCCGGTGAACCAGACCAAGGCGGGACTCGGATATCTTCCTACGGAAAACAGGATGGGCGCGAGAGAAAAGGACTGGGTGGCAGGTGCACCCGAGGTGGCATTTATGTTCCCGTCATTTAACGGAAGAGCGACCGACATTCACCATGTCTGCTACTATACCAAAGACGCTGCCGATATCCATGATGAGATAATTGATTCAGTACTCGGATGCAGCAGGAAAAAGACCGCCACACAGTGCCGTGAGGTCCTTAAAAGTGCGGTAGTAAATGCGATAGGAAATGACAGACCCGACAAAACAGAGGACGTGGTGATCCGCATCCATGACAGCCTGAACAATATGCTTGCCGAAAGCGAAGCAGAGGGCGAGGATATAAGCGAAAAGAGTCTGGATAAGGTCGTACTTTCCGCAGCAGTAAAGGATGTGGTAAAGGACGACGCTTATGTAAAGAAGATAGTTGAATCCTGCGAGACCGAATTTGACCGCGAGCCCCCTGTAGCCGAAGCTTTCGTAGATAAAAAGACCTTAAGAAAAACCGAGAGCGAAAGAAGAGAGAAAGAACTCGTAAAAGAGATAACGGTGCTTAAGGATAAGCTTGAAAATGCAGGTGTGCTAAATGGTGCCTTAAATTCATCTGATAAAGAGGTACAGGACGGGGAAGTATATGATGAACAGACAGCCCCGGATGATACTGCAGCGGTAAGGGTACAAAAAGAAGGCGTCAGCATCATTATACCCTCCGACAGGGCCGATACCATAAAAATAGAGACTTTGGACGGCGGACGTTTTGTCCTTATACCCTTAAATGATGAGGAAGAACCTGATATTAAGGAGTTATAACCGGCTGAGGCTGCCGTTTTAAGTGAGGCCATAAAGTCCGGACACAATTATTTCACTTTACAAAAATAAGACAAAAGGCTATAATATCCTTGCTTGTGCGCTGATTACGGAGGTTTATTATGAGCTATAAAAAAGGCGTAAAACCTAATACAAATACACAAAAAGCCACGGATACTAAAGAGAAAGGCGGAAATACCGGAACAGCTAAAACTGCAAAAGCTGCGGGAAAGTTTAATCCGTATATCCTGCCGCTTCTGTTCATTCTTGGTATCCTGCCGCTTATAGTAAGGCTTAAGATAGTAAAAACCAATATGGAAGGCTTTGGTTTTTATTCCATAGCGGATAAGACCGAAGACATATTCCTGTATTACAAATCAATATTTTTCATTACCGTCTGCAGCATAATGCTGGTGCTTATCATAGCCCAGGCATTTGTACGTCACAGAGAGTTAAAGGCAGCTAAGCTCTTTATACCGCTTGCCGCTTATGCATTTTTGGCATTTTTGTCAGCAGTGTTCTCGGAGCATGCATCATTTTCGTTTACAGGTATTGTAGATCATTTTGAATCGGTCTGGGTATTGCTCGGATACGCGCTGTGCGTATACTACGCATTCCTGTTCGTATCTGAGACGAAGGATGTTGAGATACTTATGTCGGTATTCTTCTTAGGTACCGTACTGATGCTTCTCATCGGTCTGTCCCAGGCGTTTTCACAGGATATATTCCGTTCGGGACTCGGCAGATGGCTGATCCTTCCTAAGGAGTTCTACGATAATCCCAACGCCCAGCTGGAATTTGAGTTCCCGCTCGGAAGAGTATACCTCACATTGTTCAACCCGAACTACGTAGGTTCGTATGTATCGCTGATCTCGCCCGTATTTCTGATGCTTGCATTTGCAAAGAAAAAGGTATGGCTTGCGGTAGTAAATATCATCGTATATATCGGCCTGCTGCTGTGTATCCTGGGTTCTGGATCGCGTGCCGGATTTATCGGGGTAGCATTCTCGCTGATACTTCTTGTTCTGGTATTCAACAAGAAGCTGGTGAAGTTTATACCCGAGGCTCTGATAGTGATAGTACTTATCGTCGGAGTTGTATATACATTCAACAACTACTCAAACGGACAGCTGCTTTCACGTGCCAAGCAGGCAATGGAGATAGAAAAGACCGAACACAATCTTAAGGCTATCGAGACCAATGATGACAATGTGGTGATCCATTACCTTGATCATGAACTGAGGCTTTCCGTATATATCAGAGATGATGGAAATGTTGAAGTAGAAGCTCTGGACGAAAACGGGAAGGCCACCAATGAAAACGGTGAACTGATCTATTCTGTGGCTTTAAATCCGGATGCTGAAAATACATATGACTTTACAACAACGGATGAACGTTTCAGCAATATAAGCTTCCAGTTCACGCTGTTCCAGGGGGCCCCTGTATTATATGTGAACATAGACAGGAAAAACTGGACATTCATCTATGACGGGACAACATATTATTATGTAAACCTTAAGGGTAAAGCCGTTAAGATGAACAATGCTGAATATGTAGAAGGCTTAAGCAATTACGGAAGGGCATTCTCAGGCAGAGGATTTATCTGGTCGAGGACGTTGCCGTTACTTAAAAAATACATACTGCTCGGATCGGGACCTGACACATTTACACTGACATTCCCGAATGATGACTATGTAGCTATGTACAACGGCGGTTATGAGAATATCCTCATGACCAAGCCTCACAATATGTACCTGCAGATAGCTGTACAGACCGGTGTATTGTCACTCATATGCTTCCTGGTATTCTATATCTGGTACTTCATCACAAGCTTTAAGCTGTATGTAAGAGCTGACAGGACCAAGTCGATAGTTATGGTCGGCATCGGAATCCTGTGCGGTACATTCGGTTACATGATAGGCGGTATCATCAACGACTCGATGATAGTTATCGCACCTCTGTACTGGGTACTCATAGGTATCGGACTTGCCATTAACTCCATGATAAAGAGGGACAATGCATTTGCAGTGCTCGATACAATCGAGGCTTCTGAAATAAAGGAAGCTAAGACCGAAAAGAATGATGTAGCAGAACCTGCTGAGCTCAAAGCTAAAGTAGATGATGACATCATAGTATCTTAAAACTACATATACAAAATTAACGGGCTTCCGGAATATTCGGAAGCCCGTTTCATTGTTTGATTTCTATAAAATTGTAATGGTACCTGATCCCGGTAAGATATTTTTATTTAAATACCCTGATAGTATAAGCAGTGCCAAGGATGCCTGCGTTTTCAGGAGTAGAGCTGTATCCGCAGCCGTATTTGCTGTGGTATGAGTATAAAACATCGGCTATGGTGCTGTCTATGGAGGTATCTCCCTGGGTATAAATGAAGTCGAAGGTTAAGTCATATGACTTGCCGAGTACTTCATCGATACGGGAGGACATGTATTTCTTGACCTCTGCGGGGCTATCCAGCTTGGTCATATCACCGTATTTATCATAGATAATACCGAGGTCCTTGCTTTTAGCTACGGGAAGGTTAGTATTCTGCGGTGTATGGTTTTTGCTCATATCCTCATCGGTTACTAAGAAGTAGCCGTATAACACACGTCCCTTTTCATCCGGAGAAGGATCGTCCCATGTTACATCGAGAGCGTACCACTTATCCTTTATCTTTACCTTGTTCCATGCATGGGTCTCAGTTTTACCTTTAGAGTTGGTAGCGTCACCGGTTACCACTATACAGTCTATACCGTTCATCCTGCAGAGGAAATAGAAGGTCTTTGCATAACCGTCACATACAGCTTTGCCTTCGCTTAAGGTATATGCAACCGTATGAACGGCATTTCCTGAGTAGGAACTCGGATACAGGGTGTTTAATACTAAATAGTCGTGTATATTTTTAACGGTTGCATATTCGCTCTTGCCTTTGAGTTCTTTTGCAAGTGAGCTCAGCTTCTTGTACAGTGCCAGCTCATCGGAGCTTAAATATGAAGTGTCCCCGCTGTTTATGGCATTCTCGACAGCGTATTCATCATCAAAGAGGATGGAATCTACGGACATTACCATTTCTATTTCGATAATGTTCTGGTATTTTGTAACATACGTAAACTCTATGCTCGTGATACTGGGGTACATTGCCATGTACTCTTCGTAAGAGCGGAGCAGGTTCATATCAGTGATATACAGGTAGGACTTGGAATAGGAAAATTTACTTTCGTTAAAAATGAATCTGTCCAGTACTTCCTGATTGGAAATTTCCTTAACGTTGGAAGAACCTTCTATAGTAACATTATACGGATAAACCTCAGCTTTTGCATCAAGCTCCTTGATCAGAGCCTGAGCCATCTTTTTATACTCGGCAGCGGTGGGAGCGGAAGTTTTCTTGGCTTCCTTTACAGTGAATACGGTTTTTAACTTATAAGATTTACCGTTCTGCTTTACGGTAGCCTTTACGGATGCCTTTCCTGCACCTACGGGTGTTACCACACCTTTTTTGCTGACGGTCACGACCTTCTTGTTGGAAGTTTTGTACTTTATGGTTGCTTTGTCAGCCAGATTCTTAAACTCTATCGTATAAGGATCGGAGTTGGTATAAAGGGTGACCTTTTTCTTTGTGACTGCGGGCTTTGAGGCAGCGCTTACTTTGGTGGAATCTAAAGCAGATATGCCAAGGACAAGTGCTAATGCGAAGATCAAAGATAACAACAGGCGGTTCTTTTTCATGTGGAGCTCCTTTCTTGGGAGAGTGAACGGGTTACACTACTTCGCAGGGACCGTCTCCGATATCTACTACATAGAATGCGGGTACGATGCCTGTCTTTGAAGTATATACTTCTTTTGTTTTTTCTATACAAGAATTAACCGCTTCCTCACGTACGAGGGCTACAGTACATCCACCGAAGCCGCCGCCCGTCATGCGGGCACCTATGACGCCTTCAAGTGACTGCTCCGTTTCGGCCATGATATTAAGCTCGGGGCAGGTTACTTCGTAATCCTTATCCAAGGATGCATGGGATTCGTTCATGAGACGTCCGAATGTGGTAAGCTCACCTGCGTTCAGTGCCTTTACGGCTTCTATGGTACGCAGGTTTTCGGTAACTGCGTGGCGTGCACGTCTGTAACATACCTCATCCTTTATAGCGGAAGAGTACTTATTAAACGACTCCTCGTCAAGCTCGCCTAAGGCATTGATACTTGTCACGGTCTGCAGGTCCTTTAATGCGGTCTCGCTTTCACGTCTGCGGTCGTTATATCCTGAAGAGGTAAGCTCATGCTTTACATTTGTATTGGATATCACGATCTTTATGCCTTTAAGATCTACGGGCACATATTCGTATTTAAGTGTAGCGGTATCTAAGAAAATGGCATGCCCGGCTTTTCCGAAGGCGGAGGCAAACTGGTCCATGATGCCGCAGTTCATACCGTTAAAGTTGTTCTCTGAGTCCTGACCGATGAGAGCTAAGTCCTGTTTGGTGACATCAAATCCGTACAGTTCCTTTAAACAATATCCGGTAAGTACCTCAATGGAAGCGGAAGATGAGAGGCCTGAGCCGTTCGGTATAGTGCCGTAAAACAGGATATCAAATCCTGAATTGATCGGCATTCCGCGCTTCCTGAAGGTCTGGACTATACCTAAGGGATAATTGGCCCATTTATAGTCCGGTGAATTTATAAGATCACCTGAGGCATCGGCTTCTATCACTCCGTCTTTTTCAAAATTCATTGAGTAAAGCCGGATTTTTTTATCATTTCTTTTCTTTACGGCAGCATAGGTGCCGAGGCTTAATGCACACGGGAATACGTGTCCGCCGTTATAATCGGTATGCTCGCCGATCAGGTTTACCCTGCCCGGAGCAAAGAAGATGCGTACACCGTCTTCATCTCCGAATACTCTTTTAAATTCGGATATAAGCTCTGCTTTTATGTTTTGATCCATATTTACTTCTGTCCTTTCGGAGGTATTATTTCCTGTTTTGATAATGCTTTTTCATGATGAATATAAATGCCGCAATTAAGGCGGCAAGGCCGATGAGTACAAGGGTAAGCGTTATGGGGTGGATACCGGAGGTTTTTTCCCGGTCTTCGCCCGTATCGGAAGATGACGGGGTATCGGCATCTGTACGCTCGGGTTTGCCTGTAGCCGGTATTTCGGTCACAGTCACATCGGGAGATGAGGTAACATCGGGTGTGATATCTATAGCGGCAGTCACCCCGGGAGTAGGCGTAATGTCTTCCGTTCCGTATTTTTCGGTATACAGCTGCATCGCTACGGTATCGTATTCGGGTATCATCTTGCCGTATAAAGTTACAGCTCTTCCGGCCTCTCCGTCAAATTCGGTGCCTTCCTTAAAGTCCTTAGTGGTATACCAGCCTAGCACCTTCATACCGGGCAGGGTGGTAACATTTGCTTCGGAAGTAAAGCTCTGTCCGTTTACAAGATATGTGACAGAGGGAGTAAGAGATACCGTGTCAACTTCATATATGTTTATATCGGGACCGTCAGAAGCGATTAAGAAAGACTCTACCTTTGCGGCATTTTCGATGCCGTTCTTTTTAAGGCTGTCGTTCATATCCCTGTATTTAAAATATGATATATACAAGTTATCTGCGGTTTCGGTTTTGTAAGGTGATACAGGTATAAAATTGGAACCGGAAGAGTCGGAATCCTTTACCGTCAGATAAAATCTTAAATTATCTGCGGAACTGCTTGCTATGGCTATATCATTGGAAGCTGTAATATAGCTGCGGATCACGGGTATGGATACGGGCTGCGCATGACTGTATACAAGATTTGCAACCGTGTGGCCTTCCTTATCCTCCCAGATCACCTTTCCTCCGATAAGTCCCGGATCCTCCTTGAGGCTTTCGTAAGCAAGTCTGTCAATATCGGTCTGTTCACCCCATTCACGGGCTTCGGATCCGAAGAAAAGATTGTCAACTACAGTAGGATAATTCCAGGTACAGGTCCTGCGGTTGATCCAGGCATGGCATTCGCCGCCGGAATTGCCGTTATGGCCGTTATCCCAGATGATGATGGGGATACCGTATTCATAACATTTAAGCCCCATGTATCTGGCCCATTTTTCACGTTCTTCGGTGTTGTCCTTGTTGGTGGCACCTGTTTCACCTATAACTACAGGTATGTCATTAAAAAGGAACTGCTCCTCTAAAGTGTTAAAAAGAATATCTATAGAGCTTGTGTCAGCCCTGCTCTCGGGATCGAAGGTCATATTTTCATCGCTTAAGCAGAAATTATAAGGACTGTAGCAATGTGTTGAGATGATGATGTTTTTTACAGGCTCACCCTCAAAGGTAGGGATGGAGATGGATTTTAAGACATTATCGTTGGAAGAAGCGGCATATCCGGGGATCATAAGGCATCTTTCGGAATTATATCCCTTACCGTTGCTTCGTATGGTGTATGCAAATACCTGATTGAGATAGTTGACCGCATTGTAAGCACTCTGGACTCCGTCCCATTCGTGGTCTGTGCCGGGCATACGGGGCTCATTCATTGCTTCAAAGATAAGATGCTGGTCGTAATCGGCAAATGCATCGGCTATCTGCGTCCAGACTGCCTCAAGCTCCGTTGCAACCTTCGGATAATCTTTGTCTAATGTCTTAATATTTACCCAGGATTCGTGGTGAAGGTTAAGGATGATGAACATGTCGAGCTCATATGCATAGTCAACGATCTCCTTAACTCTTGCCATAAACTTGGGGTCGATGGTATAGGTGCCGTCCTTGGATATAAAATTCATCCAGGTGGTAGGTATACGTATGGTCTTAAAGCCTCTGTCGTGTATGGCTTTTATAAGCTCGGGAGTGGTAATGGGATTTCCCCAGGAGGTTTCCTGGCTGGAGACACTTGTTCTGCTGCCTCCTGTTGCATCCATGGTATTACCGAGATTCCAGCCCATACCCATCTGCGAGGTTATCTCTTTGGCGGTCTTGCCTGTAAGGAGGTCCTGTTTTGCTCTTGCTTTCCCTTCGGGAGCACAGGCCGAAATGAGCATAACCGATAGTACCAATAAGATAGGAGCTGAAAGCTTTAACAGTTTTTTTGAAAAATTATGTTTATAGTGCATATGTAATCCCTTACTTTATAATAATCCGTCAATGTCACCTTAAAAAGGTCTGTGACGTTTCCTTATTGTGTGTGGCTGTGACAGGTACATATCCTGATCTTTTTGAGCGTGGCACCCTACATCTGTGATATATCCGCAAGAGCGGCCGCTATGACCTTATCCATATCATAGTACTTATACTGTCCGAGCCTGCCGCCGAAGAACACATTGGTTTCTTTTTCGGCTAAAGCCCTGTACTTTGCGTAAAGTTCATTGTTCCTGTCGTTGTTTACCGGATAGTAAGGCTCGTCACCTTTTTCCCATTGCTTTGGATACTCTTTGGTGATATAGGTCACAGGCTGTTTTCCGAATTCAAAATGTTTGTGCTCGATGATACGGGTGAACTTCTCGTCGTGGCTGGTGTAGTTTACTACAGCCACGCCCTGGTAGTTCTCCGTATCCAGCTTTTCGGTCTCAAACTTTAACGACCTGTATTCAAGTTCGCCGAACTTATAATCATAGAAGCGGTCTATCATGCCCGTGTAGATGATCTTGTCTGCAAGACCGTCCAGTGTGTCACGGTGCTCGAAATAATCAGTATCGAGTCTGACATCGGTACCTTCGAGCATCTTTTCTACCATGGCTGTATATCCGCCGATGGGGATGCCCTGGTATCTGTCGTTAAAATAATTGTTATCGAAAGTAAATCTTACGGGAAGACGCTTGATGATGAATGCAGGAAGCTCCTTACAGCTGCGTCCCCATTGCTTTTCGGTATATTCCTTAACAAGCTTTTCATAGACATCGCGTCCGACAAGCCTTAAGGCCTGTTCTTCGAGATTTTTCGGCTCACCTTCGAGATGCTCTGCCTCTATCTGTTCCTTTATCTTAGCTGCCGCCTCTGCCGGGGTGGTGATGCCCCAGAGCTTTGAAAAGGTATTCATGTTAAAAGGCAGATTGTAAAGCTCATTGTGGAAGCGTGCCACGGGTGAGTTTACAAAGTTGTTAAAGGAAGCAAATTGGTTCACGTAATCCCAGATTTTCTTATCTGAAGTGTGGAAGATATGTGCACCGTACTTATGGATATTTATCCCGTCGGCATTCTCCGTATAGATGTTGCCTCCGATATGGCTTCTTTTATCTATTACGAGGCACTTAAAGCCTTTTTTCTTAAGCTCGTAAGCGGCTACCGCACCGTACAGTCCGGCTCCGACTATCAGGTAATCATAAGTTTTTCCCATTAGAAGATAACTCCGTATTCTTTTAAGTAGTCCTTAAGATAAGGTGCATTTTTGTCCTTCTCCGCAAGGATCGGATCGGTCTCGCCCCAGTTGACATTGATATCCGGATCGTCGAAACGGATGCTGGCTTCATGAGCGGGAGCGTAGTAGTTGTCAAGCTTGTAGATAAACTCGACATTATCCGAAAGAGTGACAAAGCCGTGTGCGAAGCCTCTGGGGATCATAAGCTGGAGCTTGTTCTCCTCGGAGAGCTCAACGCCTATCCATTTAAGATATGTGGGAGACTCATGACGAAGGTCAACGGCCACATCAAGTACCGTACCTCTTACGCAGCGTACAAGCTTGGCCTGTGAATACTCGCCCTTCTGGAAGTGGAGACCGCGCAGGGTGCCTTTTTTAGCTGAAAAGCTCTGGTTGTCCTGTACGAAGTGATAGTGAAGACCTGCATTGTCGAGATCTCTCTCTGTCCAGCTTTCGTAATTCCAGCCCCTGTGGTCGCCGAACACCTTCGGCTCTATGATATATACATCCTTTAATGCTGTTTCTTTGAAATTCATTTCCTCTTTTTCCTCCTGTGAAAAAACGGTTATAGATAGTAAACATTATACTTTAAAAATCATGTTAAGTCAATTTAAAAAGAGGCGGGAACAACATGTAAAACAATATCTGAAGGACAGTGTATATGCGGGATAAACAGCATATAAAAAGAGAAACGGAAAAATATAATGTAAATAAAAAAATAAGTTGACAATTAAAAAATATGTGGTATTATGAACATATGAACAGTTGCTCATATGTTTGAAGAATATAAAATAATTGGCGAATATCCCGGAAAACGGGGGATGAAGGGAGAAAAACATGGCAGTAAATGATGTAGAGTGCTGTGAGATATCACACGAGCATACACATGATGATAAGATAAAAGAATATAAGAAGATGATGCCGGATGATGACAGGCTGTATGACTTGGCAGAGCTGTTCAAATGCTTCGGTGACTCTACCAGGATCAGGATACTGTTTGCATTGTTTGAAAGCGAGATGTGCGTATGCGATATAGCGACAACTCTTGATATGACGCAGTCGGCGGTATCACACCAGTTAAAGATACTTAAGCAGGCAAAGCTTATCGCCAGCCGCAGGGACGGAAAATCAGTCATCTACATGCTGGCCGATGCACATGTAAGTTCCATGCTTTCACAGGGTATCGAGCATATCCTGGAGTGAAAATCGATCACAGGGACGGTTCTGTGATTGATTTTTGATAGCCATGTACATATTATAAAGTCCATAAAAACATATTACATATAAAAGAAAGGAAGCTCCCCCGGGGGCGAAAGGAAAACACCATGAAAAAGAAATTCAACTTACAGGATCTTGACTGTGCAAACTGTGCCGCAAAAATGGAAGAGGCTATCAAGAAGATTGACGGCGTAAACGACGCAAGCGTAAGCTTTATGTCACAGAAGATGACAATAGATGCGGATGATGCACGTTTTGATGCGATCATGGACGAAGTGGTAAAGGTATGCAAGAAGGTAGAACCCGACTGCATTATCAAGAGATAAAAGAAAGGTGATACTATGAGCCAAAAACAGAAAAAGCTGCTCATTAGGATAATAATCGCGGGAGTATTATATGCGGCACTTCTCATATGGTCCACAACATACTTTTATGAGGACGTGATAGAGGATAATCTGCCGGAGCCCATACTCTATTTCATCCCGTTCATCATAGCGGGTTATGATATAGTCATAAAGGCGTTAAAGAATATAGCTCACGGCCAGGTATTTGATGAAAACTTCCTGATGCTCATCGCAAGTATCGGAGCTTATGGCATAGGAGAGTATTCCGAGGCGGTAGCGGTCATCATTTTCTATCAGGTAGGAGAACTGTTCCAGTCATATGCGGTAGGAAAGTCCAGAAAATCCATAGCTGATATGATGGATATCTGTCCCGAGTACGCCAATCTGGAAAAAGAAGACGGGAGCACGGAAGAAACAGATCCCGATGACGTAGAAACAGGCAGCATCATAGTGATAAAACCCGGAGAGAGGATACCGATAGACAGTGAGGTATTATCAGGTGAGTCTTACGTGGATACTTCGGCCCTTACGGGAGAATCGGTACCGAGGCGTGCGGCAGAAGGCGATACGGTATATAGCGGCTCCGTAAACGGAAACGGACTGCTCCGATGCAGGACACTTAAAGCATATGAGGACTCCGCGGTAGCCAAAATACTTGAGCTTGTGGAAAATGCATCCTCAAGGAAGAGCAAACACGAGAACTTCATACACAGATTTGCTAAATACTATACACCTATCGTTACCATAGCAGCTGTACTTTTGGCAGTGATCCCTTCACTTATCACAGGTGACTGGGCAGAGTGGATAAAGAGAGCATGTACATTCCTTGTAATATCGTGTCCTTGTGCACTGGTCATCTCCGTACCCATGGGATTTTTCAGCGGCATAGGCGCAGCCTCCTCCATAGGTGTGCTTGTTAAGGGCAGCAACTACTTAGAGGCTGTAGCGGATATAAAAACAGTATGTTTCGATAAGACAGGTACGCTCACCAAGGGAGAGTTCAAGGTAAACGGTATATATCCCGAGGGCGTGAGCGAAGAAGAACTGCTCGAAGCTGCATATAAGGCAGAGAAGAATTCGACACATCCCGTGGCCGGTGCGGTATGTAAGGCTTATAAGGAGCGTGTGGGAGAGAACAGTTCAGGGTCCGGTGTTGAGACAGAAACAAATGCCGGTGCTTCAAACTCTTTCGAAGAGCTCCCCGGACAGGGGATTTCAGCTGTATGCAATGGTGAAGAGATCCTGGCAGGCAATGACAAGCTCATGAAGCTAAAAGGTGTGGACTATGTTCATTCCGATCATTCCGGTACCGTAGTTTATGTGGCTAAGAACGGTAAGTTCATAGGAAGCATCCTCATCTCAGATTCGATAAAGACTGAGAGTATAGATGCATTGGTGAACCTTAAGTCAAACGGAGTGACAAAGACAGCACTTCTTACCGGTGATAAAAAAGAGCAGGCGGATAAGATATGCCGTGAGCTTAAGGAGAGTGCAAAGAGCAGCCATCCTTCATTTGCCGGCGAGATCATAGATGAGATAGCATCCGACCTTTATCCGCAGGATAAGGTTAAAGCGGTGGAAAGATTTATATCGGAGCTTTCCGGCAGGGGACAGGTAGCTTTTGCCGGTGACGGTA
>CACYIR010000018.1 GCA_902774525.1 uncultured Lachnospiraceae bacterium | reverse complement strand
CCTGTGGCAAAATAACCCCCTCTAATTTGTTAAAAATCTTTTCAAAACTATCTTGACAAAACAGAGATCAGGTTGTATTATTTGTATTACAATAACTAATACAAAAGATACAAACCTTAGTTAACTCACCGGTGGTACAACAATTTGCTTGTAAACAACAGAAACTTACCTTATGGAGGACCATAAAATGCCTGATATCAAAGAACTATTACCTTTTATCATCCCGCTTATCATAGTACAGCTTATACTGCTGGCGGTGACACTTCGACACATATTTACCCACAATACCTACAAACGCGGCAACCGTACCATCTGGGTAATCGTAGCTATAATCGGCATGGAGTTTATCGGACCGATCCTGTACTTCCTGCTTGGTAAAGAGGATTCGTGAGGAAAAACATGAAAGAATACAACAACATCTTAGAAATAACCGGTCTTGAAAAAAGCTTCGGAGACAAAAAGGTGCTCCGGGGCGTGGATCTGAAGATCCCGCAAAACAAAGTCTTCGGCTTTGTAGGCAGAAACGGTGCCGGAAAAACCACCACCATGAAGCTCATCTTAGGGCTTTTAAAAGCCGACAAAGGTGATATCCTCGTAAACGGCGAAAAGGTCACCTGCGGAAATACCGCGACAAACCGGTTCATCGGATATCTGCCGGATGTCCCCGAGTATTATCCCTACATGACCGCCAATGAGTACCTTAATTTCTGCGGCGAGATTACCGGTATGGACAAAAAAACCATCAAAGAAAGAAGCGCAGAGCTTCTCGAAAAAGTAGGCTTAGGCACCGAAAAGCACCGCATAAAAGGCTTCTCCCGCGGCATGAAACAAAGACTCGGCATCGCCCAGGCCCTGCTCAATAAACCGAAGTTACTCATCTGTGACGAGCCCACCTCGGCCCTGGACCCGGTAGGCCGCAAGGAGATCCTCGATATCTTAGTCGCAGCCAAGGAAGAGACCACCATTATCTTCTCCACTCACATCCTCTCGGACGTCGAGCATATCTGCGACGAGATGGCATTGCTTAACGAAGGCAAGGTCATCATGCAGGGCAGCATCGAAGAAGTAAAGAGCAGGCGCAGAGGGAATGCCTTAGAGATAGTGCCCGAGAACATGAACGATGCGGCACTGATCTACAGCTATATCAATGCCCTCACCCCCGCATCCGGTGCAAAATCTCATGCCGCCGACCACCACGTTCCCCAAGAAAAAGCAGGGCGATCTCCGCAGGAACACTCTTCTTCCTGCATTGCAGAGTTAACCACCTCCGGCAGCGTCATCCTTAAAAATGAAGCCCTGCTGCCCGATATACTCCGCTACTTAGCAGACAACAATATCCCGTTTATCCGTATCGAAAAACAGGAAGCCACCTTAGAAGATATATTCATCGAAGCAATAATGTGACAAAAAGGAAAACATATGACAGCATTTATTAAAAAAGAATGTATGGAACTTACCCGCACGGGCAGGCTCCTTATCTTAGGGATCATATTTATATTTTTCGGCATCTTAAACCCCGCCATAGCCAAGCTCACCCCCTGGCTGTATGAGCTGCTGCAGGACCAGATAGCCGATTCAGGCCTGAATATCGGCAAAGTAAGCGTCACCGCCATGACCAGCTGGACGCAGTTCTATAAAAACGCACCCATGGCACTGATCGTGCTGATACTTCTCACAAGCTCCGTACTCACAGGCGAATACCAGAAGGGTACGCTGATACAGGTAGTGACCAAGGGGCTTTCGAGAAAAAAAATCTTTCTCTCGAAACTCCTTACCGTATACGGCACCTGGACCCTGCTTTATCTTGTATATACCGGGATCACCCTTGGCTACACCATGTATTTCTGGGGCGGGGATGAAGTATCTTACCTTCCTTTGGGGATCGTGATGTACTGGCTGTTCGGCATGTTCTTGATGTCCGCGCTTATGCTGTTCGGCACGGTCTGCGATAACAGCGGTCAGGTACTCTTAGGTACAGGTGCGGTATTTTTCGCATCCATACTTTTGGGCTATATCCCCAAATTACAGAAATTCCTGCCCTCCAAACTCATGGAAGGCTTGAACCTTTCAAACGGAACAGCGATACCGGCAGATTTTACCACAGCGATAATAATAGCATTTCTTCTTATCATAATATGTGATATACTTGGGGTAGTGATATTTGACAGGAGAAAATTATAAAACGAGGACACAGCATGATCATAAGAATCGATGAATTATCGGACGTGCCGATATACCAGCAGCTGAGAAACCAGATAGTAATGGGCATCTCAAGCGGTGAACTTAAATCAGGCGAGCAGCTCCCCACCGTGCGCAACTTAGCGCTGGAGATGGGGATAAACACCATGACCGTAAGCAAAGCCTATCAGCTCCTTAAAACAGAAGGCTACATTATGACCGACCGCAAAAACGGTGCCCGCATAAGGACCGAGATAAAAAAAGAAGCTTCCATATCCGACGCCAACAAAACAGAGCTAAAGAGGATCGTCTCCGAGGCCCGTATCTCAGGCGTGGAAAAACAGGAGTTCATCGATCTGGTCGACCTATACTGGGGAGGTGAACAATAATGTCACTTATATTCGGAATAGTAATGTGTGCTATCCTTATACCCACACTTTCCATAATGTTTTTCATCTTGTACCCTAAAAACTGGAAAACCTCAAAACTGATACTCGGAGTATCCGCAAGGAAGGAATACACCGAAGGCGATACCGCAGGCACTGTGGATAAGATTTATACCAGCCGCAGATGTCAGGCTAAAAAGGTCGTGCTGGTAAGCATTATCATTGCCGCTGTCCTGCTCTTACTTCACGGATTTATCCTTCAGACCACCCTCTGGATGTTATTCTTCTTCGCCGCACTGCTAGGGCTCTACATTCCCTTTTTCCAGGGCAATAAAGAAATGAAAAGCCTGAAAAAAAGGGTACTTGGTCTTACCGCGGAAAAAGTCAGCTATACCGACTTACAGACCGCAGGCTCCATACGGACCATCCGATTGATAAGCGTTTTGATCCCGGTTATCATCTGCTTTCTTGTGTTTATCTGTTCTCTGCTTATCGACCTGAAAGTAATACCCGTATCTTCCGAGCTTGCCGGTAATTTCCTTGGTACCTCTATCTGCGCCGTATTCTTTGGGATGAGTATACTTATTTCCGTTATCGCATATATGATGGACGGGTTAAAGAATGAAGTTATTTCCACAGATTCCGCGATCAATGCCAATTATAACCGCGCAAAAAAGAAAAACCTCTCCAATTCCATCATCGGATTTTTATGGATGAATACCATAATTACGCTGATAAGTTATGTTTTCAGCATTTTACTGACGTCGGAATTATTTTATATCATCAGTATCCTTGTTTATATGGTCATCCTTATGGCCGGCATTTTCCTTTTTGCATACCGCAATAAAAAAATAGAAACCCGTTACAGGAAGGAAATGACCATCGTCGAGGACGAGGATGATTACTGGATCGGCGGCACCTTTTATTATAATCCCAATAACAAACGCCTCAACGTAAATAAAAGAGTCGGCGTCGGTGCTACCATCAATCTGGCTCATCCCGCCGGCAAAGTGATAGGCGCCGTTATCTGCCTGATGCTCATTTTCACCCTTGCCTCCCTCGTATATATAGGAATGGCCGAGGCTACCCCGATCAAGCTGAAAATAGAGGACAACAAGCTGGTATGCCATCATCTGACCGACGACTATGTGATCGGTATAGATGAGATCCGGGATGTGGAATGGGGAGACGATGTTTCAGATGTAAGCTTCTTCAAAATATCCGGCTTCGGCATCTCCAACTTATATAAAGGCAACTTCACCGTAAACGGGGAGAACGGCTGCAAAGTCTTTCTGAACCCCGAAGAAGGCAACTATATCAAGGTAGTCACCGACGAGCACACCTATTATATCAGTGCCGCCACCCCGGAAGAAACCCGGAAAATCTACGAAGCACTTAAATAGACACCCAAAATCAAAGGAAGAACACTATGACAAAAAAACCTATCCTGGAAATTAAAAACTACACAAAGGTCTACGGCGAAGGCAAAAAGGCCGCGGACAACGTAACCCTCACCGTGGAAAGCGGTGATATATACGGCTTTATCGGCCATAACGGAGCCGGTAAATCCACCACCATCCGTGCGGTCGTGGGCGTGCTTGATTTTACTGAAGGCGAGATACTTATCGACGGACATTCCGTAAAAACCGACGCTTTAGAATGCAAGAAGATCACCGCCTACATCCCCGATAACCCCGATCTCTACGAGAATCTCACCGGCATCCAGTACCTTAACTTCATAGCCGATGTATTCCGTATAAGCGAGGCAGAACGTGAAGCCGCCATCAAAAAATACTCCGACCTTTTCGAGCTCACGGACTCTCTTGGCGACCTTATCAGCTCCTACTCACACGGCATGAAACAGAAGCTCGCCATCATCTCGGCCCTCATCCACAGCCCTAAGCTCATGGTCATGGACGAGCCCTTTGTAGGCCTTGACCCGAAGGCAGCCTTCACATTAAAGCAGATCATGCACGAAATGTGTGCGAACGGCACCGCCATCTTTTTCTCAACACACGTGCTTGACGTGGCCGAAAAACTCTGCAACAAAGTAGCCATCATCAAAAACGGAAAGATCATCGACACCGGTACCATGGAAGAACTGACCGGCAAAAAGTCATTAGAGGAAGTCTTTTTGGAGGTACAGGATGAACAAAAATAGCATTGTGCTCTTAAGGACTCTGCTAAAGTCCACAAGCCAATGGAATATCTATAAAAACTGCAAAGACAAAAAGAAAAAAGGCCGTATCATAGGCGGCTTTATAGGCTTTTGCATTCTCTACTTATGCCTTATCGCCTATTGTATCGGTATGAGCATCGGATACGGAAAAATGGGACTCGTCGGGATAATGCCCGCCGTCTGCGCACTTACTATTTCCGCGCTGGCCTTTATATTTACCGTGTTTAAGACCAACGGGTATCTGTTTAATTTCAAGGAATACGACATGCTGATGTCACTGCCGTTTAACCCCGGTACGGTCGCCGGCTGCAAATTCATGTACATGTATGTGAAAAGCCTCCCCTGGAACGTAAGCATTTCCGTCGCCATGCTGATCGGCTACGCCATCTATGCGGCTCCTGAAATATGGGTATATCCCGTATGGCTCATCCTTTCGCTGTTCCTGCCCGTTATCCCCATGCTCGTAGCCGCATTTATCGGCTTCCTTATAGCCAAAGTGAGCGCCGGCTTAAGGAAAAAGAATATCATCCAGACGATACTTACCTTTATATTCGTCCTGGCTATATTTGCCCTGCGCTTCGGAATTGAAGCTTTCGTAAAAGACGAAGAAAAAATAAACGATGCTCTGCTCTCGGCTTCCGAGACAATAAAAAATACCGAAAGCATCTATCTTCCGGCAAAATGGTTTGACGGAGCCGTAAGCAGCTTTTCCGTATCGGATATCCTGCTCCTTACAGGTTGCTCCATCCTTTTGTTTGTAATTATATTTATCCCCGTGGGGCGGTCTTACCGCAGCATCAATTCGAAGCTTAAGTCCCATGCCGCATCGAAAAAATTCAAGATGACGGCGCAGAAAAGCCGCAGCATTGAAAATGCCATAGCATATAAAGAATTCAAGCGCATGACCGGATCTACCACATACATGGTAAATGGCAGTCTGGGCATGATATTTGCGGTACTTATAGGCGTTGCCGCTCTTATCTTCGATATCGAAAGCATTATAGCCAAGGTCCTGCAGGATGCCCCGGTCAGCAAGGAAATGCTCTATCCCGCATTCCCGCTCATCATATATTTTATGATCGGCATGGTGGCCACCACCGCTATCACCCCTTCGCTTGAAGGCAAAAACTACTGGATAGTGAAGAGCCTGCCCATTCCGGAAAAGACCCTGTATCGCGGGAAAATGCTGTTCAACATGTACCTTACCGTACCATTCGCAGTGTTTGGAACCATATGCCTGTGCATATCCGCCAAAGTCCCTGTACTCACCACGCTCCTTGAGGTTGTCCTCATGGTAGCCTTATGTGCATTTTCCACTGCCTGGGGCTGCGTATGCGGCATCAAACACATGCGTCTCGACTGGGAAAACGAGATCGAAGTTATAAAACAGAGCTCCGCGGTAGCCATCTACATGTTCCCGAACATGTTTGCCACTATGATCCTCATAGTGCTGGTCGTAATCCTCGGCATACACATGAACCTCAACCTCATCCTTTTAGTTATGATACTCATCGTATCGCTGCTCGCTTGGCTGTGTTATAAGAAGGTAATGAGATTGTCTAAGTAAAAATCAAAACAGGGAACGGAGAGCCGTTCCCTGTTCTTTTTATACCTTCACTTCTCCTGCCAGCACCCTCTTATAATCCTCATAGTTCTTCTTCAGAAGCTCCGGAGTATTCAGCTCGTACGGACACTTCGCTACACACTGCCTGCAATTGATGCAGGTCTCAATCTTCTTCATCTCATTCTGCCAGTGCTCCGAAAGCCATCCGGCCGACGGTGCACGGCGGAGCATCAGGGAAATCCTCGCACACTGGTTGATGGTGATCCCCATCGGACACGGCATGCAATATCCGCAGCCCCTGCAGAAATCCCCTGCCAGCTCATCCTGCTCTTTTTTTATAAATGCCGTTATCTCCTCCGTCATGGAAGGAGTATTCTCCATGTATGAAAGCCATTCTTCAAGCTCGCTCTCCTTCTGGATCCCCCAGATAGGAAGTACGTTGTCGAACTGCGTCATATAAGCCATAGCCGCATCCGAGCGGTTGATAAGACCACCGGCCAGGCCCTTCATAGCTATAAATCCCACGTTATTCTCACGGCAGATTTCCACCAGTTCAAGCTCCTGCTTTCCCGATAAATATGAGAACGGGAACTGCAAAGTCTCATAGAGTCCGCTTTTTGCAGCCTCCTTTGCCACACCTATCTTGTGTGCTGTAATGCCGATATGCCTGATCTTACCCTGTTTTTTGGCCTCAAGCATGCATTCATACATGCCCGTCCCGTCGCCCGGAGCATACACCTGCCCTGCCATATGGAACTGGTACACATCTATATAGTCCGTACCGAGTGTCGTAAGCGAGGTCTCGAGGTCTTTCCAGAAAGCCTCCGGATTCTTGGCCTGGGTCTTCGTCGCAATATATATCTTCTCACGGGCTTCCTTTGTATTAAAAGCCTTACCTATCTTAAACTCGCTGTCCGAGTAAGCTCTCGCCGTATCAAAATAAGTGATCCCGCCCTCGTAGGCGCGGAGCAGTATTTTCACACCCAGGTCAGTATCACAGCGCTGCACCGGCAGTGCCCCGAAACCGTTCTGCGGAACCTTAATACCTGTAGTACCCAATGTTATCTGTCGCATATCTTCTCTCCTTATCTAAGCCTTTAATGAAGCTATCATTGCATTTGCTTTATCTCTTGCATTTCTCAGATATATTTGTTCATCAAAAGTCATCTCTTCATCATTATCTGCATCGATCAATCCTTCAGGCATCCTATCGGCACCACCAATACTCCGTCATTTCGTTTATAAGCATACGGAGCTACACCACATAATACCATCATAAACGCCGGCTCTCCCATTTTTTCACTGTCAATACGATCACGGAATTTTAACAAGTTTTGTGATCCTTCTTCAATAAGTCGGTCGCCTCCGAGCTTTATTTCTATAAGACCATATTTCCCGTTTTTCAGATGAACTACAGCATCACATTCCAGCCCGCTTTTATCCCGATAATGATATACTTTCCCATTCAGCGCTTCGGCATATACACGAAGATCTCTTACACACAAATTTTCAAATAACAATCCCATAGTAGCCAGATCATTTATAAGATCTTTAGGCCCTGCACCAAGTGCTGCAGTTCCTACGGAAGGGTCCACAAAATACCTCGTATCTGAACTTCTTACAGCTGTTTTTGATCTTAAATTGGGATTCCATGCCGGATTATCTTCAATAACATATATCTTTCTTAATGCTGAAAGGTATGAACGTAACGTATTTTCGCTGAACGAATCCTGCTCATCTGTCCGAACATCTTGTAGAATTGATGTAATGGTGGCTTCAGAAGAAACACTTCTGGCATATGCCCTCATAATACGCCTTGCTCTTTCAGCATCTCTGGTAATATCATCTACTCTTGATATATCCGATTCTACCACTGCATCATAATAATCAGGGGCTTGAGCTAAAGCTACTTTTATACTTTTTCCAATCGATTTTGGCCATCCTCCCCTGCATATCAAAAATGCAATATCTTCCAGATTATGTTCGTCGTTCCCATATACATCCTGTTCCTTTAAAAACAAATCTCCCAAAGAAACGTTACCATTTGAATCTCCCGACTCATAGAGAGACATCGGACGCATAAGCAGGGAAGTTATTCTCCCTGTTCCCGTATGGGATATTTCCGAAAAATCAGCAGGAACTGCGGAACCTGTAAGTATGAACTGCCCAAATTCATCACGCCTGTCAACTTCAAATCTGACAGCATCCCATAATTTGGGAGCCAGTTGCCATTCATCAATCAGTCTGGGGACTTCTCCTTGCAGCAACTGTGCCGGATTCATCTCTGCCATTTCCAAATATTGTTTTTTCCTAGCGGGCTCTTCCATATATATAACAGATTTAGCTATGTTTTCCGCCGTTGTAGTTTTTCCACACCATTTCGCTCCCTTAATTAATACCGCTCCTTTAGCCCCTAATTTATCAATAAGTATTTGATCACAAATCCTCTTGTAATAAGTTTTCATAAATACTCTCCCAAACATCGCTATTTTGTTATATTATAACACCCATTGATGGTTTTGGCAAGTTTTTGTTGATGGTTTTGGCGAATTTTCATTGATGGGTTTGGCAAGTTTTTGTTGATGGTTTTGGCGAATTTTCATTCGGTGTTATGGCATTTTTAATAATATTAATAAACTTGCATCCCATCCCTGCTTTTATCTTGATATTTCCCTGTCCCGGTGCTAATATATTATCAAACCAAATCAACAGGAGGCATGCTATGAAATGTAAAAAGCTCTGGGCAATGCTGCTCGTATTTGCCCTGCTCATCCCCATATTCCCGGAAGTGAAGCTCTCAGCTGCTGAAGGCGACGTAGAATATTGGGAAAATATAGCCCAGACAGGCGACCTGAAATTAATATACAACGTTCAGACCACCGATGAACTCTCTGATGTGAGCACTGCAAGCACCGGCGACAAAAGGATCTCCGGCAAGCCCACGGAAAACGTAAACTATGTCGTAGTATCCGATTATGACTACGTATCGAACTCCTACTATGAGTTCGACGAAGTCTCGGGCGGTGCATACAACACCCCGGTACCCACATATTATGATGAGCCTACCGGCAGCTATTACAGCACCCCCACACCCACCGCATATGATGAGCCTACGGGCAGCTATTACAGCACTCCCACACCCACCGTATACGACGAGCCTACCGGCGGGTACTATGTGACCGCGACTCCCGAGCCTACTGCTAAGCCTACCCCTTACCAGAACCCGACTCCCACTCCCGCAGTTACCGCTACACCCACGCCTTACCAGAATCCGACCGTGACACCTAAGCCTACTGCTAAGCCCACACCTTATCAGAATCCCGTCACCACACCGGTCATAAAGCCCGATCCCAAGGGCAATATCTATGTAACTCCCGTAGTAAAAACACCGCAGAAAAAAACCTACAACGTCGATCTGGAAGTAGGCCGTCTTGCCCATATCAAGCCCGAAAAAGCCACCCAGGATACCAGAAAATCCTCCAACACCGGCATCATCAACGACCCGAGGCTTGCAACAGGCAGCTTTAATATAGAATACGAGGCCCGCGCCAACAAGCCCGGCACCGCGACCCTCACCTTCGGCACCAGCAGCGAAGCCTTTACCGAAGAATGGAATGTCAACGTATTCTGCCGTCCTCTTGATTTTGAAAAGACCGAGTATGTCGTAGAGAAAAAGAGCGGAAAAGACGGATATATCACGCTTTACCTCAAGAATTTCGAGTACGAATACGAATATGCTTATGATTTCAAGTGGGAAAGCTCGGATACAAAAGTCGGTTACATTGCAGGCGCCACCACTACCACTACCTTTGCACGTATCTGCGTAAAGAAGCCCGGTGTTACCATCATCACCGTAAAAGATAAGTACGGCAACTCCTCACAATGTGCACTCATCGTAAAGGATGCGGACGTAGCTAAGGCTACCCCCACCGCTACACCTAAGCCCACTGCAACACCGAAGCCTACCAAGGCTCCCAAGCCCACGGCTACACCTACTCCCACCGAGGAGCCCTTAGCAGACGGCATCACAGAGAAGCAGATCAAGAAAATGGTCAAAGAATCGACCATTGACCTCAAGGTTTCATCAAAAGACGGTGTCCTTGCACTCAGCTGGGATTCCGAGTCGGAGAACGACCTCGTATCAGAACTTTTCCTTGACGGATACCAGGTACAGGTAAAACTCCCCGGCACCAAGAAATATAAGACCATAAAAACATTAAAGAGCAGTAAAAAAGTAACCTTTAATTTTAAAGACGGTACAAACAAGAAAAACTATGTATTCAGAGTCAGAGGTTACCACATCAATCAGCAGACCGGCAAAAAAGTCTATACCAAGTGGTCATACACTGTAAAAGCAAAATTCAAAACATCCAAGAAATAACAAAAAAATCCAAGTAGATGCATTATTAATCTACTTGGATTTTTGTTTTCTCAAGATTCTTCGCTCCTCTCAGAATGACACTGTGATCAGAATCCCAGATTATCATTCACCAATATCACATGTATCCTGTCCTTATGCTTGGAATACCTTGTGATAAGTATCTGGCAGCATATGGTATCCGGTGACTTACAGTCCATACATGAGCCGGTAGACGTACACGGCATGGAAAGCCCGAAACGCTGGGCGTTGATGGGCGCAGCCACATTCCTTGCTCTCTTCATGGCCGAATCCACATCCTTTGTGATCTTATTCATGCCGACTATGAAAATAACTTTCTTCGGACCCTGTGCTATTGCTGACACCCTGTTGGCGTTTCCGTCAACATTTATCATGATCCCGTCTTCAGTCATGGCATTTGCGCTCGAAAGGAAGAAATCCGCATCATACGCTGCAAGCATCGCAGCCCTTTTGTCCGTAGCCTTGTCCCTGTCTATAAAATTGTAATCGGGTCCCTTCAAAGCCTCTACCAGTCCTATTTCGTGGGCACTCATCGCACCGCCCATGGTCACTGAACTTCCCTTGGGTATCAGCTCCAAAGCAATCTTCAATGCTTCTTCCTTAGTCGCTGCATAATACCCCGACATGTTTCTCGACTCAAGCCCCTTGATCACCTTCTGTGCCAGAAGGTTGTTGCGTTTTGTAATGTTCTCGTTCATCTGCTTTACCTCGTATTTCCTTCTCCTTATGCGGCCTGCCCAAGTCTCCCCGGCAGCCGGAACTTTATTGAAACCATTAATAATTCTAGCAGATTAAATCGATAAAAACAATGGATATTACTGTAAATATCCCTCTGATCTGATTACGACACTTCCTTAAACTGTGCCATATACAGATCATAGTAGATACCGCGCTTGGCGATAAGCTCTCTCGGGGTACCGCTCTCAATGATGCCGCCCTTATCCACTACAAATATGCGGTCGGCGTTCTGTATGGTCGAAAGCCTGTGGGCGATAACGAACGAAGTCCTGCCCTTAAGCAGCTTCTCGATGCCCTGCTGCACCAGGATCTCGGTATGCGTATCGATACTCGAGGTCGCCTCATCCAGGATCAGTATCTTCGGGTTGCTCACCATGGTTCTCGCAAAAGCGATAAGCTGCCTCTGTCCGGCAGACAGGCCCGCACCCCTCTCTGAAAGTTCAGTATCGTAACCCTTTTCCATCTTCATGATGAACTCATGCGCATTGACGGCCTTCGCAGCCTCGATGATCTCCTCATCGGTCGCATCCAGTCTGCCATAGCGGATATTCTCCTTTATCGTGCCTGTGAAAAGGAAATTATCCTGCGTCATAACGCCCAGCCTGCTCCTTAAGGAATCTATCGAAACATCCCTGATATCATGACCGTCCACCAAGACTCTTCCGCTCTGTACATCGTAAAATCTCGAGATCAGGCTCACCACGGTCGTCTTGCCGGCACCTGTGGGGCCGACCAGTGCTATCGTCTCGCCCGCATTCACGTGGAAACTAACCTCATGCAGTACATCCGGGTCATCATCATAGTGGAAGCTTACGTTTTCAAAATCAATCTCGCCCTTGACATCCTCAAGCTCGAGGGCATTTTCATCATCAAAAATCTCAGGCTTTGTATCGAATATCTCGAAAATACGCTCAGCGCCCGCGATATTTGTGATCATCTGGTTATAATAGTTACTTAAATTCATGACCGGCTGCCAGAACATACCGATATATGAGCCGAAAGCTACCAATGTACCGACCGATACGTTCTCGATACCCACAAACTGGATACCGATCAGGTACATTGCGATCAGACCTGCTGCCCAGCAGATATCGATGACCGGTCCGAACAGATCTGCCCAGTGACATGCCGATACGAACGCATCGCAATGCTCATCTGTCAGCTTGTCAAAGGTCTTCTGAGTCTCATCCTCGGCATGGAAGCTCTGGATCACACGGATTCCCGCTATATCCTCATGCAGAAATGCATTGAGGTTTGAGCTCTTTTTTCTGAAATCCTGCCATCCCTTGTGCGAACGCTTCTCTAAGAACGACACACCGAAAGCCATGATCGGCAGGCTCCAGAGTGAAGCCAGTCCCAGCCTCCAGTCCTTTATCAGCATGATCGCCACAACCGCGATGATCGTGATCGCATCTGGTATAAGGGTGGTCACACTGTTTGACAGCACGTCCTTCAACGAGTCAACATCACCCATGATACGTGACAGGATCTTTCCCGTAGGCCTTCCGTCGAAAAATCCGAAGCCTAAGGTCTGTATATGTTCGTACAGCTGCTGCCTGATCTTTAAAACGATCTCGTTTGACATCTTCGCCATCAGGTACATACGAAGCTTTATCAGCAGAACCAGTGTTATGTTCATCACTGCTGCCAGAATGCAGAGCTGCACCAGTCCTTCGGTACTTTTACCGATTATGTGGACATTTATTGCCCGCTCGATGATGAGCGGATTTGCTATTGATATGATGGTGCTGATGCCCATGATCACTAATACTGCGGCGATCAGCCCCTTATATTTGAACAGGTACCGGAACAGCCTCGCCAGCGTCTTCGCTTTGCTCTTCTGTTCCAGCTTTTCATCCTGCTTCGTTGCATTACGCGACATATTTATCACTTCCTTTTATATTTTTCCGGATGAGGTGTATATTAGTTCGCCTCTTCCAGCTGCTTCAGTACGTCCCCGTACTGAGCCATATAGGTCTTATAATAGTAGCCCTTCTTCTCCAGGAGCTCTTCATGTCTGCCCCTCTCGGATATCTTTCCGTCCTCAAGCACGATGATCTCATCCGCATGACGGACAGCCGAAATTCTGTGGGCTATGACGATCTTGGTGGAGTTCTTAAGCGCACTTAAGTTCTCCTGAACCTCATGCTCCGTCTCCATATCAAGCGCCGAAGTCGAATCATCCAGCACAAGCACAGGAGCACCCTTTGCAAAAGCCCTCGCCATGCTGAGTCTCTGCTTCTGTCCGCCGGACAGGCCGACGCCTCTCTCGCCGATGATGGTCTCGGTACCATCCTCGAGCTTATCCACAAAGCTCGAGGCACACGCCTTCTTAAGCGCCTCGCTTATCTCATCATTTGTAATCTTGTCCTTATTTCCCAGACGGATATTCTCATCTATTGTATCCGAGAAAAGGAATACATCCTGCATAACTACGGACGCAGTACGCCTTACCGCAGCCAGAGGCAGCTCCCTGATATCAACACCGTTCAAGAGGATCTCGCCCTTTTCGGGATCGTAGAATCTCAGAAGCATGTTGATAATGGTAGTCTTTCCGGAGCCCGTAGCTCCCATGATACCGAGCATCTTGCCCTTCTCAAGCTTAAATGAAACATTGTCAAGTATCTTCTTATTGTCTATTGAGAAATCGACATTCTTAAATTCTAAGTTCTCAAACTCGAATCCGCTAAATCCGGCACTGCCGATTTCATTATCCTTACCCTCTGCCACTGCCGCAGTGACATCCTTCTTTTCAGGCTTCTTCCCGATCAGCATCTCTACCACCTTTGCCGACAGCTCCTCAGGATCCTTGATCTTTGCGGTCTCGGCATAGATCTTATTCAGCTTCTTCTTCGAAGCAAAAGCCGATGCCAGCTCGTTGGACAGCCAGCCGAGCATCTCCATGGGCCATACGGCATTGGCGCAGTACTCAAGGAACGCACCCAGTGCACCCAGAGTCATTTCACCGTTGATAACCTTAAGCCCGCCGAGCAGCAGAGCCACTACGATCAGCATCTTCGTCATCATCTGCATGATGGGATTGTACTTGATCCAGACCTTCGACTGCTTCATGTTGAGGTCGTAGTACTTCTTATTATGCTTCAGGAACTTGCCGATTTCGAACTTTTCCCTTGCAAATGCCTTTACCACGCGGACACCGGTCAGATTTTCCTCCGCAACCGTATTCATCTCCGCGTCCTCATCACTGATCTCCTCGTAGACCTTGTCGAGCTTCCTCTCCATCACGATCGCGATGGTCGCACACAAAGGCAGCGCGATAAGCGGGAATATCGTAAGGAACGGGCTTATCTGCCACATGCACCACAGGATCATGACCGTATGGATGCACACCTGCAGGAACATCATTCCGATAAATCCGAACGCACCCTGGAGCTTATCAACATCATCCTTAACCCTTGACATGATCTCGCCGGTGTTCATTCTGTCAAAATACTCGACCGACAGACTCTGAACATGCCCGAACAGGTGCTTTCTGATATCCGAAGCCACCTTAAAACTCGTCTTGTCAAAGGTAAATTCCCTGACATAACCTCCGGCTACCCTGCCGACGCCCACAATCACGAGCATGAGGATCAGCCATGGCAGCAGATTCGTCTGCCCTCCCATGATCACGTCATCTATGATACGTCTGGTCACCTGGGGTGACACCATGTCCAAAAACTCATATATAAACAGGCAGAATAATGCCAGAGTATATAAATACCAATATTTCTTTAAATAAAAACTAATCTTTTTCATTTCCTTTACCTAAAACCTTCCTAAAACCAACCAATCCCCGACCATTGGACACAAAAAGACCGCGTGTACTAAACGTACCGCGGTCCTAAAAAACGAACTGTATTAAATTCCACTTCAAACATATTCTGCAATTCAGTTATGTGTATGGATTCTTTTAAGCCCATTTCACTCCGGTCGAGGTATGCTCATGTACAAAGTCATATTCAATTAAGTTGCCATTCGCTTTCGCTTTAAAATCGTTAAACATTGTCACAGCTTTTTACCTCTCTTTCTTTAATATTTGACATTTGTTTCACTGATTTGACATTATAGAGTCAAAAAATCATTTTGTCAACCACAAATTTATATTTTTTTAATATTTCTGAAAATAGGGATCAAAAACACCCTCATTCTCACATCTTCTCCACCAATGCCAGCAGTTCCTTCTTATTTTTTACGCCTGTCTTGGCAAAAATACTCGAAATATGATTCTTGACCGTGGATTCGGAGATGAACAAAGCCTCACTGATCTCGGTACGGGTCTTACCTGCCAGATACTCTCTTAAAACATCCAATTCACGACCCGTAAGCAGTCCGTCCTTTGTGACCTTCTGCATGAACAGGTCGGTCTTGTTATCGATATTACTGTCGTCACCCGCATCAACCGAAATTTTCTCCCCGCCTGTCGGTTCCAAAGACTCCGCTATCACAGCCTCTTCCGCCTCATCCGTATCGGCCTTGGCCTCTTCTTCCTTCTTCTTCTCCTCGCTCCTGACCCTGATCAGCCCGAACACTATCACCGCCAGAGCCACAGCAGCCGTACCTGCCAAACACCAAAGTATGATCTTTCCGGGAGAAACATTTCCTTTTCCTGTCTCGTTCACCCCGGCATAAAAACTCATATCAGCCTCGGCCCAATATCCGTCAGCCACGGACTTTACCACTTCCTCGGGGACTTTCTTTCCCTTCCCCTTGGAATTAACTACATTATATTCCACGCCGTCCCGGATATCCTCCGTCACCTTCTCATCCATGATCAGGCACGCGATAAAATCAATCTTTCCGTCTCGGCCTATTGTCGTCTCGGCATTTTCCGTCATCACCGGGTGGAACATCAGATGCTCCGCATCGGAAGACTCATTATTCTCAAAAGTACAAAAACTGAATTCCACTATACCGGTCGGCAGCCCCACACCTATCTGGTCTGCGGGCCACACCCACACGGCACCTTCTTCTTCGGCACTGTTCCCGGATATCAGGCAGTTAGTCACATATATTGGTGCATCCTCGCCGCTCTCAAGCAGCATGCCTCCGCCGAAGGTATCTGCCCGGTTGTTAATGATCTTGCAACTCTCCAGCGTCAGCACAGAGCCCGATGACATAAGCCCGCCACCTTTAGGCGCCGAATTACCGTCTATCACGCAGCTTTTCAGCACCACATCGGACTTACTGATACCGATTCCGCCGCCACCCTGCTTAAATGAATTCTTTTCCTTAAACATAACCCGGTTGTTGTCCTTCACGGTCACATTTTCCACTGTACCCTTAACGCCGCCCAACACAAGTACGCTGGTATAGGCATTGTTTCCGGTAAACAGGCAATCCGCCATCTCCAGCTTCGTTTCTTTTCCGTTAAACCAGACCACGCCTCTCTCACAGGTATTCCCGGAAAAAGTACAATCCCTGATCACCACATCGGCGCGGGTTCCCAGACCCTTATTGCCGTCCGTATACTTGAAATACAGTGCCGGAGCATACTTGCAGCAATAATTTTCCACCGTGCACCCTATAAATTCAAATATCACATTCTCCTGCACCGAGATACAGCCCATACCGGTCCTGTCCCCGTGATAATCATCAAAAGAAGCCGCATCCTCAGCCTTTCCCAGAGGCATCCGGTAACAACCGTCAAACGTGATATTCTCGAACGCCACCGTGATCGGCTCCTGCACCAGATCCGACCCCTCTACACCGAAATACCCGTTCCTAAAGACCGCTCCACCCTCTTTTCCGACTATCCGGACACTCCGGTTAACCCGGACGTACATGTCGCTCTCATCAAAATCGATATCTCCGACATATATCGTCTCTTTTCCGGAAGAAAGCGCCTTCACCAACTCTGCACGGGATGTAACATAATCACCCTGTGTCTCTGACGCATGGATATTTACGCTAAAACACGCCAAAAACAAAAGAGCCGCCAAAATAAACAAAAAACTCCAACGATGTTTATTAAGTCTAAGCCTTGAAAATCTCATAATCTTTAAGCCTTATACCCTTCATAGTATAGTAATCTTCTCCCATAGTACTATAAATTATATCCAAAAATCTCCCTGATTTCAACCAAAACGTGACAAAGGAGACATAAAAACACCTCTGCAGGGACTTTCCTTTCTCCCTGCAAAGGTGTTTTTTCATCCCTATTGTCATATTCTGACAACCGGAACTATTCTAATTGTCACTTAATATACATAACCGGACGAACACCCATATTAACGTATACAATATCACCTGCCACAGTTATGGAATCTCCGTTTGTTACTATGTCACCGCATGTATTTACTCCATATTCATCAACTACAGCAGCGTCATTAGTGCCATATCCGGGTGAACGCAGCCACCATAGACAGGCCGGAACTCCAAACGCAGTCTCCTCTGTCTCGAAATGCTGATATACACCCTGAGCCTTAGCGTAAGGTGTGGCACCGGTCATAAGGATTTCAGGACTCATCTTATATCCTTCATCAATTGAAAGAAGGAAAATCTTATCCTTGGTGTCATTTCCGCCCGGTATCTCATAATCTGTATTATCGTTGTTCTTGATCTTAACGGTATTTATCAGGGACTTTTCCGTCTTAGTAAATGCAGATGCATAAAAACTCTCATTCAGCCACTTTCTAAGAGAGCAGTCTTCCCAGGTAATATCAACATCAGCTGTAGTATGATACGGCAAGCAGTCAAGCACATACTTGCTGATGACCATCATCTGCTTCTCGCCCTTGGATAAAACTATCCATTCGATAGCTTCCTTGCCGTTTTTCATATTGTCGTCCTGCTCATAAGTACCGAATTTGATGGTATCCCCGGCACTGACCTTAGAAAAATCGTAACCCTTATCCTTAACGGTCGTTTTCTTACCGGCCTTAATAGTATAGGACTTGGCCGCTCCTTCCACAAATTCATCATCATTATAAGCTATGGCTTTAAACTTATATTTTCCCTTAGGAAGGCCTTTGATCGTATAAGCACGGGCTTTTGTCCCATCCTGCTCAATATGCGCGATCAGCCGGTCAACCTTTCCGCCATTATACAGGTACTTGCTGTATTCATTGTCGGCACTGCTCATATACAGATAGAATCCTGCTGCCCCTTTGGTTTTGGCGATGGTGATCTTTACCCCTGTTTTACTGTTAGCCTTTTTAAGCTTGATCGTCGGTTTTGCCAGTGAAGATGCGGCTTTAGCATCTATTTCCGGCTGCAGAACCGACACAAATCCCAGCATCATAACTGCCACGATCAAAAAAACTATAGTTTTCTTTAACCGCTTCATTTATACTTCCTCCTTCAGCTCACGATCCATGTGACAAGGGGACGGTTCTCGTGTCACATTTTTCCTTTATGACATACCCTGCCACATCAACTCACGATACCTACATAGAATGACATCGCATCATCTTTAGATGCCTCGATACCGATTGACACCTTGATCTCTTTTTCGTTTCTGAAATAATGGAATTCGAACGAATCAAATCTTGATTCGATCTGGGGAGCCGCGGTGATCTCGTCTCCATACTTACCCATATAAGTATAGAACTTTCCGTCATCTGCAAAAGGCTGGCAGTAATCCCACACCTTTGCACCAAGCGCATTGACATCATCCACAGTCTTACCTGAACCGATATTTATCTGAGCACTCTTTTTGAACCAGCCCTGATAAGTAAAGTCCCCGGTAGCATCCTTCAGTTCATCAAAAGTAAAACCGAAGGTCTTCTTCATCGACTCCGCCTTTTCAGCCTCGGAAGGTGCATCCACGTGCTTCGTGCTGCCGTCACTGTACTTAATGGTATAACCGAAAAACTTATCTTCTATATCCTCAAGCTCATCCTCAAGCTCGGTATAATCCTTAAAGCCCTTGTCAATCCTGAAGGTTGTCTTATCATCACTCCATACGGGCTTCCAGTCACCGCCGACCATGTACTCATTTGCTTCCTCATAGTTCGCAGGATCATCCAGGTAGTAAATGGTATCCCTTGTGATACATTTTCCATCCTTATCAAACTCGGAATCATATGAATAATGGGTTGCATGCCACCACTTCTGTGCCTGTGACCCCTCGCCGGTAGGCTGCTTATCACTGGTATAGCCTATAATAACACCACTTCCGGAACCGCTGCTGCCCTTATCCCCGTCATCGGTCTTCCCGGTATCGGTATCCGTTTTCCCATCATCATTACTGCTATTGTTCTTATCTTCCTTTTCCGTCTTGCTGCCGTTGTCCTTAGAGCTTCCCCCATCATTTGACTTCCCGCAGGCAGTCAGAGAAAGAAACCATCGCCAATACCAGTAAAACCGCTAAAATCTTTTTCATACACATCTCCTCCTTGATCATCTGTCTTTTGAACATATGAAATACCCGAAATGTTCTTACTCCGATTATATTAAAAATGTCCTAAATAAGAAATAGGACTTACCCTTAGGCAAGTCCTATTTTAGTCCTATAAGCACTATATTCCGTTATTTTTTTATCAGTCTTACAACAAATATTACCAGACATGCACCGGCTACCGCGCGAATGATAGTACCTACGATACCGAAGAATGTGATTCCGATGAGACCGAATACCCAGCCTCCGACAATACCACCGATAATACCAAGGATGATATTGAAAAGGAGTCCGCTCTTACTTCCCATGATAATGCCTGCAAGCCATCCTGCTACAGCACCGATTGCTAAACTGACGATAACGTCCCAAATACCCATAATTCAATTTCTCCTTCTACATTTATTCGGGTGACCCCGTTACATATAATATATTCCAAACCGATAAAAAATTCAACATCAAAAATGTTGATACTTGAAAACCTCCGGTATGCACTCCACAGTATCACTCGCTACCATGCTTATGGCACCGTACTTCTCCTGCGCAAGCTCCCCTGCTTTCCCATTGATATAGGCACCTACAGCAACAGCTCGCACAAGCTCTCCGTTAGCGCACACCGCAGACAAAATCCCTGACAGCACATCCCCGCTCCCGGCGGTAGCCATGCCCGGACAGCCCGCGTCCGTAATATAGGTAACACGTCCATCCGTGATAATGGTCGAGGGTCCTTTTAATAATACTATGGTATTAGTTTCCGAAGCATACTCCCTTGCAATATCCACGGGTGCTGCCAGAATCTCCTGCATCGGTTTCCCCGTAAGCCTCTCAAACTCCTTTAAATGCGGTGTCAGCACCACCTTCCCGGCGGCACCCTTAAGCACACTCCTGTCCATACGCGACAGCAGCGTCAGCCCGTCCGCATCGATTATCAGACGTCCCTTGTAGTTTTTAAGGAGATAAGTCAGGATCTTCGAAGTCTCTTCGCTCACCCCTATGCCCATGCCGAAAGCCACAGTCTTAACATTTGCCACCAGATCGGCCAGCTCGGCCTCATTAAATACTGCCTCGCCGTCCCTGTCAGACAGCGGAAATACCGTACTTTCCAGTATTAACGGCAGCAGATCATGATACAGTGCCCCCGGCAGAGCCACCTTTACCACACCTGCACCCGCACGCATAGCCGCATTTGCCATAGCTGCCAGCCGCACAGCCCCGCTGTACCGCTTCGAGCCGCCTATAAGTGCAGTATATCCGTAAGTCCCCTTGTTGGAAAAATTTGGTCTTGCGCCGAAAAAACCGGCTGCATCTTTCTCTTCTAGCAGGAAGATATCCTCCTTAAGAGGCTTTATCCCGATGTCAACATTGATCTTTCTTTTCATTACATCCTTAGCCAGACTTAAGAAATGCCCCGGCTTAAATGTTCCGATTGAGATAGTCAGATCCGAATACACGCAGGTATACGTTTTTGCCTGAGCTTCAGCCTTCGCGGCTATTCCGCAGTCCCCGTTCAGCCCGCTGTTTATGTCCACCGACACCACATATGCACCGCTCTCATTGATCTTATTTATGGCTTCCAAAGCCTTTCCTTTTACTTCACCCCTGAATCCGGTACCGAATATGCAGTCCACCACCGTACCGTAGCCGGACAGTGTCACGATCTCATCTATGCTACAGACGCTGATCTTTTTTTTGGCACACTCGTCAAAGTAATATTTCCCGTCCTCGGAAAACCTTTCTTCTAAAAGAATAAGCTTACAGTCTATCCCGGCATCATACAGTAATCCGGCCAGTACATAGCCGTCTCCCGCGTTATTACCAACTCCGCATACTATAGCTACCGGCGCTTTCCAAGTCACACTGTCAAATATAGCTTTTCCGGCTCTCGCCATAAGCTCCCTGCCCGACACGCCTCCGGCTATCGTCGCCGCATCGCTGTTACGCATATCCTCTACACTCATAATTCCTGTCATAATCTGTACCTCATATGGTGAATGTTGCCTTGGCAACGTTTACCGGTCAATTTGTATAAAACAAAGGCTCTGTCCGGGATGTTATCCGGCCAGAGCCCTCTTGTTTTAGTCGTACTGTAAAGTTATACTATTACTGCGGTTCCATTGATCTTAGATCCGTCACCTAAGCATTTTACCATTGCCTGATAAAAACGTGAAGGAATAGTAGCATTGTCAAGTCTTATCTCGGTGCCGTCTATCTCCCTAAAAAATCCCGAAAGATCGTCAATCTTATCATATTCCATTATCTCGGAATTCGTAAAGTCAACATAACAGTCGTCACCGACCTTGGACATGATACTTATAAATGCAGCTCCGCTTATCTGTGAATTAACTAAGTGGAAGCTGGTATCAGCACTTATGCTCCCAAATCCTCCGGCAATCTCCATACCATTTGGCATAGTACCCAGGATACAATTGTTTGCGTCTATAGTACAGTCGTCTCCAACCTTTGACAATATCCTATAAAGCGCACTGGCGTCCACTATAGAGTTGTCCAAAGAAAAAGTAAAATCGTCTACTATTTCCGTATCAATTTCACTTCCGGGTACAAAATCCGGACTGCTCTCTACTATGCAATTCGCAAGGTCCAGTTTTCCTTCATCTTCGTCAAGATTATCTAAAATATTTGTGAGCTCTTCCGGACTTACGATACGTCCCTTCTCTCCGTTCCCGGTCTTTTCCTTACCGTTTGCCTTTGAAAAATCGGGACCGTTTCCGGTATTGGGATGTTTAAAGGATTTATCAATACCTTCCAAAGCATCCTTTATAGCCTTACTTACTATAGCTCCGATATTTCCCATAGCTTTCTCGGCTTCTTTGAAATCCTTAGGTCCTCCATTCCATGTGAAATGCGGTCCTTTGTTTCCAAAATCGCGTCTGAAATCGCGCTCAAAATCACGCTTGAAATCACGACCGAAGTCACGCTTAAATCCGTTCTTGAAACCATGCCAGCCTCTTTCCGGATCGTAATCCTCCAAAGCCTTATATTCCTCAAAATTCTTTACCGGGAATACCTTGTAAGGACGCTGGAACGCTGTAAATACAAAACGGATCTTATCGGCATCACCTGTATTGAACGGGATACGGTAAAACCTGATGCTCGAACCATTCCACATCTTTTCCATGGTGGGCTTATAGTCCCTGTTAAGCAGGCTGTACTGATATCTGTTATCCCAGTCCTTATCAGGATCAGCGTCATGTATCGGCATGATTATGAAGTTACACTTGACGCTGTCTGAACCAAATACATCGATATCTCCTGTCATGGCGAAAAGGAATTCATAATCCTCATCCTTTTCAACCGGCATTTCGTAGGAGATCTGTGTCCAGTTGGACCCGTGATCACCTATTTCATATACCTCGACATTATTTCCGAGTGCATCTGTTACAAACATTCTGGTTGCTACATTATTGCCTTTACAGGTCGGATCTATCTGGAATCCTCTTGCTTCAAAACCTATAACCTTACTCATATTTATTTCCTCCGTATTATATATATTAGCTACGGTCGGAACATGAGTATCCGGCATTCTAATGCAATATTCGCTGACGGGCTCAGCCCGACCTTTTTTGATAAGCCCCTTCGCCCTCTTGGGGTAGGTTTCGCCTATCACATTGCCTGATTCGTCAATGATCGTTACGTTTTTTTCCATGGGTGTCTCCCCCTTTATTTAGTTTTTTGGATATCTGTTTTTTTATAATGGGTGTCTTCCCCTTCCGATTATAAACATAACATATAAATATATTATAGTCAATCAAAAATCCCAAGAGGTAAATATTTGCAGGTGACAGGTGACGATTCTCCGTCTACGTTATCACCTGCAGATAAATATCCCGGCTTCTTTTGATATATAAAATCCCTTGCCGGCTTCACGGTGCACAAAGCTTCGGAACTCCTTGTACCTATCCACGATGTACTGATTCTGGTTACCGTGGCAGGACAGGATATAATCTATCAGATCGTTTTCATCCGTTACATACAGGCTATCCTCATACTCTCTCCATTCCACATTGGAAAAGCTTTTCTCCAGCAGCCCTTTTCCGTTGGTCTTACCGAATATCTCATACAGGTCCTTTGCTGCCAGCACTATCCGGTCGTCATACCGCTTCATCAGTTCACTTATCTCTTTCATATGCTTTGGCCCATATGTACTGCATATGAAAACCCCGTCCGGCTTCAGCACTCTTTTTATCTCACTTATCGCCTTCGGGATATCCGATGCGTAAAAAAGCACATGGTTTGCTATCACCATATCGACTGAGGAATCAGCTTTCGGAATCTCTTCCATATTAATAAGGTTAAACGTAAACCTTGTATCATCCGCATCAAAACGTTCCTTCGTCTCCTCCAGCACACCCTCGGAATTATCTGAAAGTATGACCTTTAACTTCTTAGGAAGCAACTCCATATTCTGGAGCCAGAAATCTCCGTTACCGCATCCGAGCTCGAGCACTGTCTTCCCCAAACATATCCCGCAGTTGCGATATATCCATGGGAACCATTTCTCGGTATTCTGCGAGTACAGACTGTGAAGCCTGATCCTGACAGAGATATTTGAAGTGTCGACATACTGCTGCATAAGACTCTTTTTAAGCCCAGTCTCCGACACCTCCTTTAGAAGCCTGGTCCAGTCGGCTTCGCCCTTTACCCGTACCTCTTCCATGGTGTCCTTTAAGATATCTCTTACCAGCGTCATCTGTTTTATCTTCTCTTCAAGCAGTCCCATCTGCTGTTTTAATGACGACATAAGAGTATTCTTTTCCGGCTCGGTACTCTTGATATCCTCCAGCGAAAACCCAAGATATTTAAGCAGAAGTATTCTCTGCAGCTTCGCAAAATCTTCTTCCGTATAAAATTTATATCCGTTTTCCTCCCCGACATATGAAGGTGTAAGGAACCCATGATCGTTGTAATACCTTAATGTTTTCTTGGTAACATGCGCTTTTTTAGCAAATTCTCCCGATGTATATAATCCTTCTTTTTTCACTGTAAAAAAACCTTTCAAAAAAAATTTTAAAAAGTGCTTGACTGTGCCCTAAGGGCACACCTTATACTCTGTATTGTAATACGAAATAACCTGTGTGTCAACAAGTCAATTCCAGGAACATTTTTCTGACACACCCACCCAAAAAGGAGGAACGCTATGACCATCATCGTTACCGGCGGTGCCGGATTTATCGGCAGCAACTTTATATTCCACATGTTAAACAAGTACCCCGACTATAGGATCATCTGCTTAGACTGCCTGACCTATGCGGGAAATCTTTCCACATTAAAATCCGTTATGGATAACCCGAACTTTAGATTTGTAAAGGAAGATATCACCAATCGCGAAGCAGTATACAAGCTTTTTGAAGAAGAAAAACCCGACATGGTAGTAAACTTCGCCGCAGAAAGCCACGTTGACCGCTCGATTGATAACCCTGAGGTATTCCTTAATACTAATATCTTAGGTACCGCAGTACTTATGGATGCCTGCAGAAAGTACGGTATCACCAGATACCATCAGGTATCTACCGATGAGGTATACGGAGACCTTCCTCTCGATCGTCCCGACCTCTTCTTTACTGAGGAAACCCCCATCCATACCTCAAGCCCCTACAGCTCATCCAAAGCAGGCGCTGACCTTCTGGTACTCGCTTACCACAGAACATACGGACTTCCCGTATCCATCAGCCGCTGCTCTAACAACTACGGCCCTTACCATTTCCCGGAGAAACTGATCCCTCTTATGATAGCAAATGCCTTAAACGACAAGCCCCTCCCCGTATACGGAAAGGGCGAGAATGTTAGAGACTGGCTCTATGTAGAGGATCACTGCCGTGCCATCGACCTTGTTATCCACAAGGGAAGAGTCGGTGAAGTATATAATATCGGCGGACATAACGAAATGAAAAACATCGATATCGTTAAAATCATCTGCCGTGAGCTCGGCAAGCCCGAAAGTCTCATCACCTATGTTACGGATCGTAAGGGCCATGACATGCGTTACGCTATCGATCCTACCAAGATCCACAGTGAACTCGGCTGGCTTCCCGAGACTAAATTCGAAGACGGCATAAAGAAGACCATCAAGTGGTACTTAGAGAATCGCGAGTGGTGGGAAACCATCATCTCCGGCGAGTACAGAAACTACTACGAAAAGATGTACGGTAAC
>CACYIR010000017.1 GCA_902774525.1 uncultured Lachnospiraceae bacterium | reverse complement strand
AAGTGTGGTCTCACGAAGTCCACCCGGATAATCTGAGTGGTTGTAGTAAATCTTCTGATCAAGCTTCTTTCCTGTAACCTTGATCTTAGCTGCGTTAACAACGATAACGTTGTCACCCATATCAAGGAAAGGAGTGAAAGTGGGCTTGTTCTTGCCTCTTAATACATTTGCGATCTCTGTGCAGAGACGTCCAAGTGTCTGGCCTTCTGCATCAACAACGTACCATTTTCTCTCAATGGTCTTTCCACTGGGCATATAGCTCTTTGTTGTATCCATTTCTGTTCCTCCTGCTATTATTATCTTGGAAAAGTCATCCTTTTCCGTATAACCACTCCCAATGTATGACCATAGGGAAATTGTGATCTTGTTCTGCCGCCATAAAAGACTGCAGGAGTGAGTATATTATGATTTTTATATTTTGTCAATGGTTTAATTGAATATTTTTTAAAAAAATTGCAAAAAATTTATTTTTAAAGCCAAAAAAGTAATTTTATAATCTACTTTTTGGTTCATAATCCTTTGGATCGTACTTAATGTCAATCAGCTTCAGGCCTTCTGCAGGTGCTTTGGGACCTGCTTTTGTCCTGTCGCATGCGTCCAGTATAGTCTTCACATATTCCGGCGGATAAAAATGATAACCGACTTTTACAAGTGTTCCCACTATTATGCGTACCATATTATATAAGAAGCCGTTTCCGCTGATACGGATTTTTATATCCTGTGCCTGATAGGTACGTTTTGCAGCCTCTGCATTCTGTGTAGAGTTTATATTCTCACATTCCGTATCCCCACATATGATATCCAGCGAATATACGGTCCTGACTGTCGTTTTTACCTGGGCGTGTGCTGAGCAGAAGCTTGCAAAATCATGCTCTCCCACAAGGTATTCTGCTGCCTTACGCATGGCATCTATATCTAAAGGTACATATACAAAATAAGAATATCTTCGTTTTATGGGATCGGGATGTACCGCATTATATATGGAATACTCATAGGTTTTTATGCAGTCCGCATGTCTCGGATGAAAATCCGGATCAACCTCACGGCTTGAAAGACACACTATGTCCTTAGGCAGTCTCTGGTTCAGTGCGAAGCATATTTTTTCGGCAGGTATACGCGTCTCCGTATCAAATATCGCAACATTTCCGCCCGCATGTACTCCGGAATCGGTGCGCGATGCCCCGGCGATGATGATGTCTTCGCCGGTAAGCTCCGACAAAGCCTTGTTTATCACCTGCTCGACCGCTATCCCGTTCGGCTGCATCTGCCATCCGACATAGTCAGTTCCGTCATATGCAATTGTAAGCATTATGCGTCGCACGATATTTCTCTCCTATGGTATGAATACACAACCTACTATCAGCCCGATCAGAGCAAGATAAGCGATCAGATCCCTTAAGTGATATTTTAACGGTTTCATCTTGGTCCTGCCGTTACCACCGTGATAGCAGCGGGCTTCCATGGCTTCAGCCAGTTCTCCCGCACGCCTGAATGAGGAAACGAACAACGGGATAAGTATCGGTACCATGGCCTTGGCTCTTTTTACCGGACCTCCGCTCTCAAAATCGGCACCGCGTGCCTGCTGTGCCTTCATGATCTTGTTGGTCTCTTCAAGCAGGATAGGGATGAACCTCAATGCTATCGATACCATCATCGCAAGCTCATGTACCGGTACCTTAAATATCTTTAAAAATCCGAAACAGCTTTCCATACCGCTTGTCAGCTTGTTCGGTGTAGTCGTATATGTCATAAGCGATGAGCCGAATACCAGAAATGCCAGCCTCAGACCCATAAACAGTGCTGCGGATATACCTTCCTTCGTAACCGTAAATATCCACCATTCTCCTATCACCTCACCGGGTGTCATAAGCAAAGTGAAGATCATCATGAATATCAAAAGGAACAGGATAGGACGAAGTCCCTTTAATATAAACTTAGGCGGGATATGTGCAAGTGCCGTAACAGTCACGAGAAATGCTCCGGCGAGTAAAAATCCCCAAAAAGTTTTGAACAGAAATAAGGATACTACAAACATTATAGTACCCAAAAATTTCGTTCTGGGATCAAGCCTGTGTATTACAGACTCAACCGGATAATATTGTCCTATCGTGATATCTCTAAGCATTTCTGTTCCTTAACACCTCATCCGCCCCTTCGGGGCACCTTCCCCTCAAGGGGAAGGCTTACTTCATAAGTTTAAACATTTTAATATGGAAGTTACCGCTTCCTCTGTGGTCAGACAGCTCCTGTCGACATCAAAACCTGCATCTGCGAGCCTGCCCATAAGTTCCGTACATTGCGGGATCTCAAGTCCCATTTTCCTTAACTCTGCAGCATGTTTAAATACTTCACGGGGCTCATCATCAAACTTTATCTCGCCGTCATCTATAACTATGATCCTCTCGGCAAACTCGGCCACGTCCTCCATACTGTGGGATACCAGTATAACCGTGATGCCTTTTTCGTCTTTAATGCTTTTAAGGAGTGAAAGGATCTCAGTCCTACCCGCAGGGTCAAGACCTGCTGTAGGCTCATCAAGTATCAGTATCTCAGGGCTCATGGCGAGCACTCCCGCTATAGCCACACGCCTTTTCTGACCGCCCGAAAGCTCAAACGGCGAGGCATCTATCAGATCCTCGGAGAGTCCTACCGCTTTGATGGCTCCGTATGCTGCCACCTCAGCCTCAAGCTGCGAAAGTCCTATGTTTTTCGGCCCGAACAATAAGTCCTTTATGACCGTGGATTCAAAGAGCTGATGCTCGGGATACTGGAAGACCAGTCCTACCTTGCGCCTGAGCTCCGTCATTTTGAAATCCTTGTCATATATATCCTGCCCGTTATAATATACATTTCCGGAGTCCGCTTTTATCAGCCCGTTCATGTGCTGTATAAGTGTGGATTTTCCGGAGCCGGTGTGTCCGATAAGACCTATGAACTCACCGTCAGGTATGGAAAGGCTGATATTTTTTAATGCTTTTGATTCAAAAGCGGTGCCTTTACTGTAGAAATAATTTATCTTATCTAAAATAAGAGACATTTAACACCTCATCAGTCAGCTTCTTACACACTGCATAAACTCGTCAACCGTAAGTATACATTCCGGAAGGGGAACGCCTTCCTTACGAAGTCTGTATGCAATCTCGGTCACCTGGGGGACATCAAGCTTGTATTCTTTTAAGAGCTCAACTTCCTTGAATATCTCACGGGGAGTACCGGTCATCTTTACATTGCCATCACTCATGACATATACCTTATCGGCTCCGACTACCTCGGTCATGTAATGTGTAATAAGTATGATGGTGATGCCTTCCTTTTTGTTGAGCTCCGTAACAGTCTCTATGACCTCACGCCTGCCTTTAGGGTCCAGCATAGCTGTCGGTTCGTCAAGTACTATACACTCCGGCTTCATGGCCAGTATACCGGCTATGGCCACACGCTGTTTCTGACCGCCCGAAAGGTTGTTGGGAGATTTTTCACGGTATGCGGTCATGCCGACCTTTTCCAGTGCAAATGCTACACGCTCCCATATCTCCTTGGTAGGGACACCGATATTTTCCGGTCCGAAGCCCACATCCTCTTCCACTATGCCGGCTATGATCTGGTTATCGGGATTCTGGAATACCATACCTGTCTTCTGACGGATCTTTAAGAGGTTTTCCTCCTCCTTCGTATCCATCTCTTCTATAAATACGGTTCCTTCAGTAGGTGTAAGGAGCGCATTTATATGCCTGGCAAGAGTGGATTTTCCGGAGCCGTTGGCACCGAGTATCGCAATGAAATCACCTTTTTTCACATCAAGGTCTATTTCATCCAGCGCTTTGTTGATACTCTCAACGTTTCCTTCCTCGTCACGCCTTATATATTCAAATGTAACTTTATCGAAATTAACCATGCTGCTCCTCTTGATATACCGATTGCCTTACATCAGCCATTCATTTTACGTAACTGATAAAACAGACTGCTATTACCCTTCCAAAAAGCCCTTTAAGTCTTCAAGCATATCGTCTATATCCATATCATGTACTTCTGCAGCCTGCTTTAATGTTTCACGTCTGGCTGACGGGCAGCTGCTGCAGTGAAGTCCCATTTCTGCCAGTATTTCCTTTGCTTCGGGCATCTCATCTATAAGATCGCCTATAGTTGTATCCTCAGTAATACGCATATTATTTCTCCTTTAAGTTTACCGCGCGTAGTGTTACGCGGACTGACTTACACGGTTGCATTTTGTTTGTACCGTATACACATAATAACCCATTATCACAATTACACCGTATCATATCACATGTTTGGTATTATTAAAACAACCAGAAGGAAAGAAATTTATATGACCAGATTTGTGTTATCAGGACACATACCAATCCTATATAAATCAGCTTACATCAACATGTAATACTATCATTTTTCTTGACGGTATCCATATAATATACTACAATCAAAATATATGAAAAGATTCTTCGGGCACAGCCCTCAGAATGACAAGGAATAAAAGTATTTTTGCCACTATGCAGGAGAAAAAAGGAGAACACCCATGGAAGGAAACGCAAAAGAGCTTATAGCTAAGATAAAACAGAATATACTTACCACATTTGCGGGTACGGATACTACGGTCGACAGAGTGATATGCTGTCTGCTCTCAGGCGGACACCTGCTCTTAGAAGATGTACCGGGAGTAGGAAAGACCACCCTTGCGCTCTCGCTTGCGCATACTGTTAACTGCAGCTTCGGACGTGTATCATTTTCACCCGATACTCTGCCTTCCGATATCACGGGTCTTACCATATATAATACGGCTACAAAGGCCTTCGACTATCGTCCCGGTCCTGTTATGAGCAATATTTTCTTAGCCGACGAGATCAACCGTACTCCTCCCAAGACCCAGTCCGCGCTTCTTGAAGCCATGCAGGAGAAAAAGGTGACGGTGGACGGTACTACACACCCCATAGAGGGTATTTTTATGGTCATCGCCACACAGAACCCCATAGAATTTGCCGGAACTTATCCGTTGCCCGAGGCTCAACTTGACCGTTTTATGATGAAGCTTTCCTTAGGATATCCTTCAAAAGAAAATGAGATAAAGCTTGCGGATATGTTCTTAAACGAAAAGACTACCGAAAAACTCGAAAGCGTCTGCGATATGAAGGATATCGAAGAACTGCAGGAGATGGTAAAAAAAGTCACCGTTAAAGAAAATATCATAGAATATGTCCATAATATCATCACCGCTACAAGGAACGACTCCCATTTCATGACAGGTGCAAGCCCCAGAGCCATGCTCGCTCTTATCAGAGCTGCCCAGGCTTTGGCTCTCATGAACGGCAGGGATTTTGTAAAGCCGGATGATATCAAGCAGCTGTATATCCCCGTGCTGCTCCACAGGATGCCTCTGTCCGTAGAAGCCAGGATGGCGCATGAGAATCCTGAGGTGATCTTAAGGACACTTATCGCATCGGTCGAAGTACCTGTAAGTACCTGAAACAGATAAAAGATCCTTCGCTTCGCTCAAGATGACATAGAAATCCGGATGATATATGGAGATAGGTATGACCAAGAGCCTGAAACTGAACAGACTTATATATATAATAATGTGCGTGGCTGCCCTGGTGCTTGCAAGCTTTCGGGGCGGTCCGGTCACTTATACCCTTCTGTTCGGACTTTTGCTCATAGCCCCCATTGCTCTTATATATCTCCTTGTAGTCTATGCCTATTTTAAGCTTTACCAGGTATTAGGTTCCAAGCACATCACCGCGTATGAGCCGGTATCATATTACTTCGTACTGAAAAACGAATACCTGCTCAACTTCTGCCACATCAGCATCAGCATGTACTCCACTTTTTCTTATATAGACGGACTTGAGACGGACTCCAAAGACAGCTACGAGCTGCTGCCCGGTGAAAGTGTCAGATACGACGGCACTCTCATCTGCCGGTATAAAGGAGAATACAATACCGGCATAAAAGCCATAACTATCGTGGACTTCTTAAGACTTTTCAGGATAACGTATAAAGTACCCGAACCTCTGAGCGTCCGCATATTCCCGAGGATCGTAAAGATAGAGCAGCCTAAGAGCTTCCCGGATATATCCCTTACTGCCCACCGAGAGAACACAAAACTTAATACCGATTATGATGCGGCTGTACGTGAGTACACTCCCGGTGACCCGCAAAAAGGCATACACTGGAAGCTTTCCGCCAAAACAGGAAAGCTTAAAAGCAGGCTGACCTACGGAGAACAGAAACGCGGAATAACGGTTTTCCTTGATACCAAACGTATGAGTAAGGACGAATATGTCTTTATCCCTTTGGAAAACAAGAGTCTCGAAGCAGCATTGGCTCTTACGAATTATTTTGCTTCATTCTCGATACCCACAGCCGTTTATTTTGACCAGACCGGTCCCACATCCCATATATGTTCCTCTCCCCAGGATATCGAGCAGACTGTACAGAAACTCTCCTCGATAAAGTTCAGGGAAGATGAAAACACCGCAGAAGCACTTGGGATATGTACGGAAATGGGTGCTTTTTCGGATTGCATGATAGCATTTCTCATAATCACCGCAATCGATGCGGAAGTAAACAAACGGCTTTATGCACTTTCAAATCTCGGGATAAAGGTGATAGTTTACTATGTAAGCTACTCCCCCGAAACCGGGAATATACTTCAAATGCCGGATATCAAAGTGATAACCGTGCATCCTGAGGATGACCTTACACAGATATTGTAATAAAGAGTTTAATTCAGAAACGGAGCTTGAAATGTCACTTAAAGAAGAATTAACGGACGCCATATACCGGTTTATATTGACCTCGGCACTGGCTCTCCTTCTCTTTCTTGAAATATATGATTTTCTCGATCCGGAGCTTATAATCAAGGGCAACGTATTGCTCACATTGCTTATAAGCTTGTTTTTGAATGCCTTTCTTGTGCTCTACCATAAAATAAAGTTCTATCTGATACCTGCGGTTATCCTGGTATTCGCGGCGGTTTCGTTCTTTATGAGCAGTGAAGACTTAGAACTTCTGTTAAACAGCAATATATTAAAGATCTTTATCATCACGACCGTTGCTTTTATCGTATTCCTGATAGCCGATGCCTTCCCCGTGGTAAACCTTTTGGTGGCGGCAGGTTTTATCATCTATTATCTGGTCCTTACCATAAACGGGACAGACCCGCAGGAAGCATCCCCCGCATTTGCTTTCTTCTATATAGCCTGCTTTATCGTCAGGTTCATAAGGAACCGCCTGAAAAGAGGGGATGCCAAAAGGACCAGGAGCTATATGGCATTCCTTATGCCATTCCTGTTGGTACTTCCTATAAGTCTGGCGGCTCTCCCGAAATCCGATAAGCCGATAAACTGGGACTGGGCAGTAAGGCTCTACGAAAATGCGGTAGACAAGATCAATGAGATCCTGCATGATATTTCGCTTAAATTCTCAAGTTCTAAAGAAAAACAGGGATTTTCCATAAACTTCGGATATTCTAAAGTAATGACATATGATAACAGTACCGAAGATGCTTCTAAGGTAATCGAGATTACGCTTCAGAATCCCGTATACGGCAGAATGTATCTTAAAGGTGAGGTTTTCAATACCTTTAGTGACGGAAAGTGGTCCAACACCGTAGTCTCTGATAAAGATTACTCTTCAATAGATGCGTTTGAGACCTACTACGGTATAGAGATATTCGATCCTCTGGCTCAAAGCAGCATCACCAGAAGCAATTCGGTAAAGATACGCTATCTTGATTTCACGTCGGATATACTCTTTACTCCGGCAAAGAATGTGATCCTTATGTCGGATGAATTAAACAGCGAACTGCATTATAAGGACGAGCATCTTCTGTTTAACAACGTGAAAACTTACGGAACCGAATACCGTATGGATTTCCTTATGGTAAATTATATAGGTAAGGCTTTTAAGGCTTATATCACGACTCCCATAACAGATGATCGTGAAGCATTCGAACAGACTAAGAAAAGATACTACAATCAGGCATACTCCTATCTTACCTTTGAAGACCTCCTCGCATACAGGGATTATGTAAAAACAAACTACACATCAACTCCCGAGATACGGCAGTCGGTAGCCGACTGGCTCGAGGAAGTAACGAAGGACTCTGAAAGCGACTACGAGAAGCTGCGAAAGCTTGAATATGCACTTTCTCTCATGAAATATACCTTAAGTGACGGTGAGCTTCCTTCTTATGTAAAGACTGAAGGAGATTTCCTGAACTACTTTATCATAGAAAAACAGGCCGGTTACTGTGTTCACTACGCTACAGCCTTCTGTCTGCTGGCCCGCGCTTTAGGATACCCGGCACGTATAGTACACGGCTTCAAGGTTCCGGGACAGTCACTTACCACATTGCCCGTATACAATTCCTATGGTCACTCCTGGCCGGAGGTCTACTTTGAAGGAAAGGGCTGGATATCCTTTGAGCCCACTCCCGGTATGCAGACCGAGCGTTATACCGGCTGGATGAGCATGTACAGCAAGTATTCCGATTTCGATGACGATGCTTTTGATTTCTCAGGTGTGATACCCGAAGAGCCTGAACTTGTGGCAGATGAAGAATATACGGATGAACATGATGAAAGCCGTATTTCAGGTCTGGTCATCCTCATAATAGCCGCAACTATTATCTTAAGCCTTGTCCTGTTGGTTGTAGCTACGTTACTGGCTAACCATATAAAGAGGAAGAAAATGAGCCCCGAAAAGCTCTATGCCGCTGATTTTAAAAACACCCTGCAAATACTTAAAGAATTTAAGCTGTCAATAGAACCGGGTGAGACCTTAGAGGAGTTCTCGTCAAGAACATGTGAAGTACTCTATAACGACGCCGTTAATGCTGGTTTTGAGGAATATGCGGAGAAGTTCCGCGATACGACATTTATATCGGATTATGAAAGCGTGATATACGGAGACGCAGAAGCAACCGACGAAAAGCATTCGAAACTTATAAATACAAAGGACAGGATCATGAGGCTGCTGAAGAGGCACTACGGACTGTCGTATCCGATACATAAGTTAAGGCTGTATCTGAGATCTGTTGTGGGCTGAGATTATAAGAAGAATACAACACCTCATCCGTCTTAAATATGTGAGTAAAATAAATAAAAGACCGGTGCATTATGTACCGGTCTTCTTATATTATCACGCGTATTATACAAGCTCAATAAGAACTTCCATAGCAGCATCACCCTTACGGGGACCGATCTTAACGATACGTGTATATCCACCGTTGCGGTTAGCATACTTAGGAGCGATGTCGTTGAAAAGCTTGTCAGCAAGATTGATCTTCTTTGTACCCTTCTTCTTACCTGATGCCTCTGCAGGAACCTCGGTAACATCATAAAGGAATGCATTCATCTTTCTTCTTGCAGCAAGTCTTGAAGGCTTATCCTTCTTGATCTCCTTCTCAACATTGTCAAATACGGTTACTTTCTTTCCGTCAACTTCTTCCTTTACTCTGCCGCCGTTCATATCCTTGCGGGCAACCTTAGAAGTTACGGTAACTGTATCATAATTATCTCTTTCCTTAACTGCCAAAGCGATGAAGCTCTCTGCGATTCTGCGGATCTCTTTAGCTTTGGTATCGGTAGTTCTGATCTTTCCGTGATAGAGAAGATTGGAAACCTGATTTCTTAAAAGAGCTTTTCTCTGACTAGCAGTTCTTCCAAGTTTTCTATAGCCGGCCATGTCTATTTCCTCCTAAATTCTAGTAACATTTCTAATTATTCTTCACTTTCTTTAAGTGATAAACCAAGTTCTTTCAGCTTGGCAAGAACCTCGTCAAGTGACTTTCTACCAAGGTTACGAACTTTCATCATATCCTCAGCTGTCTTGTTAACAAGCTCACCAACAGTATTGATTCCTGCACGCTTAAGACAATTATATGAACGAACCGAAAGTTCCAGTTCATCAATATTGATTTCACATGCTGCTGCTACAGTTCCTTCTTCCTTCTTAGGCTCGATAACTACTGCCTCGCGTCCCTTATCTGAAATATCGATAAAGGTCTTTAAGTGCTCGCTAAGAACCTTAGCTGAAAGACTGACTGCCTCATCGGGAGTGATGGTACCCTTTGTCCAAACATCAAGTGTAAGCTTATCATAGTCAGTAACCTGACCTACACGGGTGTTCTCAACACTCATGTTGACACGCTCAACAGGTGTGTAGATGGAATCGATCGCAATAACTCCGATAGGAAGATCTGCGCTCTTATTCTTATCTGCGCTGATATATCCTCTTCCCTTGGTGATAGTCATTTCAATCTCAAGACGGGAATCAACTCCGCCGCTTAACGTAGCAATAACCTGATCGGGATTTAAAATCTCAATATCCGAATCAGCATGGATATCTCCGGCTGTAACAACTCCTTCGCCTTCGAAATCAATATAAGCCTTCTTGGGTTCATCTGTTGTGCTGTTATTCTTTATAGCAAGGTTCTTGATATTCATTATGATCTCGGTAACATCTTCCTTAACACCGGGGATTCCGCAGAACTCATGAACGACTCCGGGAATCTTGATGCTGCTTACTGCAGCTCCGGGAAGTGAAGAAAGCATTATTCTTCTTAAAGAATTGCCGAGGGTAATACCATAACCTCTTTCCAACGGTTCAACAACAAAGCGACCATATTTCTTGTCCTCAGAAATTTCTGTAATTTCAAGTGATGGCGTTTCAAAACCGAACATTTACTTGAACCCTCCTTTATTCTATTATTTGGAGTATAACTCGACGATAAGCATCTCATTTACGGGTACATCGATCTGATCCCTTGAAGGAACTTCCTTAACGGTTCCTGTAAGGTTCTCACGATCTGCCTCAAGCCAAGCAGGTACTAATCTGCTGCCTGTAACCTCGAGGATATCCTTATATCTCTGAGCTGACTTAAATTTCTCCTTAATAGAGATAACATCTCCGGCCTTAACAGTGTATGAAGGAATATTTACACACTTGCCGTTTACCAGAACATGTCTGTGATCAACGATCTGTCTTGACTCTCTTCTGGTCCTGCCGATACCGAGGCGGAAAAGAACGTTGTCCAGTCTCATCTCGAGGAGAATCATAAGGTTCTCACCTGCTGTACCTGTTCTCATCTTCTCAGCCTTAGCGAACATATTTCTGAAAGGCTTCTCAAGTACGCCATATATAAACTTAGCCTTCTGCTTTTCTTTTAACTGTAATCCGTATTCACTAACCTTCTTGCCTGCTCTTGCGAAAGTCCTGTTTGACTTCTTATCGATTCCGAGGAAACCGGGCTCGATTCCAAGAGATCTGCACTTCTTTAATACGGGACCCATATCTCTAGCCATGTCTTTATATACCTCCTATTATACTCTTCTGCGCTTGGGCGGTCTGCATCCGTTATGAGGAACGGGAGTAACATCCTTGATACTTGTTACTTCGATACCGCATGCCTGTAATGCACGGATTGCTGCCTCACGGCCCGATCCGGGACCTTTAACCATAACATCTACTGACTTTAAGCCATGAACTACTGCTGCCTTAGCTGCAGTCTCTGCTGCCATCTGTGCTGCGTAGGGAGTAGACTTCTTTGAGCCTCTGAAACCTAATCCGCCTGCACTTGCCCATGAAATAGCATTTCCCTGAGCGTCAGTAAGAGTAACTATCGTATTGTTAAATGATGACTGGATATGTGCTTGTCCACGGTCAATATTTTTCTTAACACGCTTCTTTGTGACTTTTTTAGCTGTTGCTTTTGCTGCCATTTTAAGCCTTCCTCCTAATTATTTCTTCTTGTTCGCAACGGTACGTCTGGGTCCCTTGCGAGTTCTGGCATTATTTTTGGTATTCTGGCCACGGACAGGGAGACCCTTTCTGTGACGGATACCTCTGTAACATCCGATTTCCTGTAATCTCTTGATGTTAAGAGCTGTCTCACGTCTTAAGTCACCTTCTACCATGTATTCTGCATCTACGATGTCACGAATTCTGGCTACTTCGTCGTCTGTGAGATCGCGGACTCTAGTGTCCGGATTAACATTAGCCTTGTCCAAAATCTTGTTTGAACTAACTCTGCCAATACCGTAAATATAGGTAAGGCCGATTTCTACACGCTTATCTCTTGGTAAATCAACACCACTGATACGAGCCATACGCGCTTTTGCACCTCCGTATAAAAAAATATAAGCCGGTCTTAAACCGGCATGAACCAAAGCATACTTCTCCTTCAATCGGGCAGTATGCCACCGTCTGTCTTTCGACAGACATTCAGCCGCTTTAAATTGTATCGTGTACACACACGAAAGCCGGAATGATGATGACATTCCGCACTTAAGCAACAGATTCTCACGAATCATTGCCTACAATATCACAACATAATATAATATGTTGTAACGCAGAAAGCATGTGCTATCTATATTCTGTTTTCAATATGATATCAACCCTGTCTCTGCTTGTGTTTGGGATTCTCACAGATAATTCTGATGGCTCCCTTTCTCCTGATTACTTTGCACTTTTCGCAAATTGGTTTAACCGAAGATCTAACCTTCATAATCTTCACTCCTTTCAAAAAAGTCCAACAGATTGATATTATCATAAAAAAAATCAATTGTCAAAGACTTTTTTTATTTTGAATGCAATTATTTATCTCTCCAGATGATCCTTCCCTTGGTAAGATCATAAGGTGAAAGCTCTAATGTTACTTTGTCGCCGGGAACGATCTTGATAAAATTCATTCTCAGTTTGCCGCTGATATGAGCAAGTACCCTGTGACCGTTCTCAAGTTCTACCTGAAACATGGTATTCGGTAATTTTTCAACTACAGTACCTTCAATTTCAACTACATCTGCTTTAGACATTCATTATCTCCTAATTAAAGTGTGCTGGGAGGAACGAGAGAAAGTATCTCGGGATCTCCCTTTGTTATGAGTATCGTATTTTCATAGTGAGCCGAAAGTGAACCGTCCTCGGTCACTATGGTCCAGTCATCATCCATCCAGACTACATCGGGTCTACCGATATTGACCATGGGCTCTATGGCAAGAGTCATGCCGGCATAAAGCTTGGGTCCGCGTCTTTTCTGATGATAGTTGGGGATCTGGGGTTCCTCGTGCATCTCGGTTCCGATGCCATGTCCAACAAAATCCCTTACACATGTAAATCCGTGAGGTGTAACACAGTCTTCAACCGCTGCGGAAATATCAAAAAGATGATTTCCTTCCCTCGCGAACTTTATACCCTCGAAGAAACTCTGACGTGTAACTTCGATAAGTTCCTTTGCTCTGGCTGATATCTCGCCGCAGGCATGTGTACGTGCCGCATCCGACTGGTACCCCTTATATATTACACCTGCATCCAAGCTTACGATATCGCCTTCTTTAAGTATCCTTGTTTTGCTGGGGATACCGTGTATTACTTCGTCATTAACCGAAACACATATCGATGCGGGATATCCGTCATATCCTAAGAAGGACGGCTTGCATCCGAAATCGTATATAGCTTCTTTTCCAACCTTGTCAATATGCCAGGTAGAAACACCGGGCTTTACTTCTTTGGCAAGTATGTCATGTACCTTTGATAAAATCTTACCGGCTTCGCGCATGAGTTCGATCTCGCGCTCCGATTTAATAGTGATCGCCATCTTTTATCTCCTAATCTAACATCCGCCAAATGTTATGTCAATTATTATTTACTGAGTATATTTACTATGTTATTAAATACCACATCAACATCAACGGTACCGTCAACGTTCTGCAGCACGCCTTCCTTTGCGTAGTAATCGATAAGGGGCTGTGTCTGCTCATGATAAGCTACAAGTCTCTTCTTAACGATCTCAGGCTTGTCATCATCACGGATAACAAGCTCTGCACCGCACAGGTCACAGATACCTTCTGCCTTAGGAGGGTTGTACTTTACGTGGAAGGTTCCGCCGCACTTTAAGCAGCAGCGTCTTCCTGACATTCTGTTCACGATGTTCTCATCGGGAACATCCACATTGATCGCAAAGTCGATCTTGTCTCCCTTTTCGGTAAGAGCCTTTGTTAAAGCTTCTGCCTGAGGTATAGTTCTGGGGAAACCGTCAAGTACATATCCGTTTGCACAGTCAGCCTTGCTGAATCTGTCCATGATAAGTTCAAGTGTAAGTGAATCGGGAACGAGCTGACCCTGATCCATGTACTCCTTAGCCTTTCTGCCAAGTTCTGTACCTTCCTTGATGTTTGCCCTGAAGATATCTCCTGTGGAAATATGGGGAATATCATACTTTGCTGCTATCATTTTTGCCTGAGTTCCCTTGCCTGCGCCGGGAGCTCCCAACATAACTATTTTCATATAAGTTCTCCTTAAAATCCATTATACTCCAAGCTGTATCCGAACGGAAAAGTTGTTCGGAAACACCGTGCGGTATAATGACTTCTAAAGCCGGCGAAGAAAAATCTCCGCCGGCAATATAGATCAATTAATTATCCAGGAATCCCTTATAATGACGTACTGCCATCATTGACTCAACCTGCTTCATAGTCTCAAGGATAACACCTACAACGATTATGATAGAGGTTGCTGCAAATGAAACATTTGCATTGAATATTCCTGTAAAGAATATAGGAAGTACAGCAACTATGCTAAGTGCTATAGCTCCGATAAAGATTACCCTGTTAAGTATTGAGGTAAGGTAATCCGAAGTGGGCTTTCCGGGTCTGATACCGGGGATAAATCCGCCCTGCTTCTTTAAGTTGTTCGATATCTCTATAGGATTGAATGAAACAGCTGTATAGAAATATGCGAAGAACAGGATAAGTGCGATGTATATGATCACACCGAGAGTATATTTGAACTCTCCTTCGGGAGTAAGATGGAACCAGTTGTTCTGATCGATCAGATACAGAAGCTTATTGCCGAATGTTCCGTTCTCCCTCATTCCCTTAGCACCAAAGAACGAAGCAATGATGATGGGGAACTGAAGTATGGACATAGCAAAGATTACGGGGAGTACGCCTGAAGTATTGACCTTCATGGGGATACTTGATCCCTGTCCGCCGACTTGTTTACGTCCTACGATCTTTCTGGTGTACTGTACGGGTATTCTTCTTTCAGCATCCTGAAGAAGAACGATAAGTGCTACCAAACCTACGATGATCGCGATGATGATGGCTGCACTGATGATGCCCCATACAACTGCATTTGCGCCGCTTCTGGACTCATTGCCCTGTCCGAGAACGAACTTGGTAACCAGGGTATTGATGTCCTGAGGGAGACGGGATACGATGTTGATCAAAAGGATAACAGATATACCGTTTCCAACGCCCTTCTCTGTGATCTTGTCGCCAAGCCACATAAGAAATACCGTACCGGCTGTAAATGCAAGTGCTACTGTAACCACTTCGGTAAACGAATTGGTGTGGCTTACAAAATATCCGCTTCTTCCGAAGCTGATCGCCATAGCTGTTGACTCGATAAGAGCAAGAACTACAGTAAGATATCTTGAGATCTTCTGGATCTTCTGTCTTCCATCCTCACCATCCTTCTGCATTTCCTCTAACTTCGGAATTGCGATGGTTAAGAGCTGCATGATGATCTCCGCATTAATGTAGGGAGAGATGCTCAGTGCAAAAATGGAAAGAGTCGAAAGAGCACCACCTGTAAGGGTAGCAAGAAGACCCTGTGTCAACTGATTGTCAGCCCAATCCTTAAGCATGGTGCTGTCGATAGCAGGAACGGTAATGTTGGAACCGATTCTTACTACAACCAGACATGCCAGAGTAAACAGCAATCTTGATCTTATTTCCTTGATCTTGAATGCATTGATGATCGTTTTAAACATATCAGATCACCTCGGCTTTTCCACCAAGTGCTTCAATCTTTTCCTTAGCGGTAGCGCTGAAAGCGTTAACCTTTACATTGAGCTTCTTGGTTAATTCTCCATTCCCAAGTATTTTTACTCCATCCTTAGGATTGGTGATAAGACCAACATCCATAAGACTCTCGATAGTAACATCAGCGCCGTCCTCATAACGCTTCTCAAGCATGCTGATATTAATTGTGATTATTTCCTTAGTATTTCTGCAGTTGAAGCCTCTCTTGGGAAGTCTTCTGAAAAGAGGATTCTGTCCACCTTCGAATCCTGCTCTCGGACGACCGGAACGAGCCTTCTGACCTTTATGACCATAACCTGCTGTCTTGCCGTTTCCTGAAGCATGACCTCTGCCTTTACGGAAGTTATTGCTCTTTACAGAACCCTCGGCAGGTCTTAAATCTGTTAAATTCATTATGTTCTCCTTTCCGATATAACGGATCATCATCCGGTTATTTTATCGATTAGATTTCTTCTACCTTAACCAGATGCTTAACCTGGAAAATCATTCCCTTAACAGCCTCGTTGTTCGGAAGCTCATTTGAAGAATTAAGCTTGCCTAAGCCTAAAGCTTCAACAGTCTTCTTATGCTTGGGAAGGGCACTAATAGTAGATTTTACGAGTGTAACTTTAATTTTATCTGCCATGATATCCTCCTTATTTTCAAGCCATAAGCTCTTCCATACTGATTCCGCGAGCAGCTGCAACCTCTTCAGGTGTCTTTAACTGACTTAAGCCGTCGATCGTGGCAAGCACTACGTTCTGCTTATTGTTTGAACCAAGTGATTTTGTACGAATGTTCTTGAATCCTGCAAGCTCTAATACGTTACGAACAGGACCTCCGGCAATGATACCGGTACCTTCGGGGCTTCTCTTCATAAGAACAGTAGCTGAACCGAACTTGCCGATAAAATCATGAGGAACACTTCCGTTTTCATCAAGAGGAAGCTCGATCATATGCTTCATGGCTGCTTCCTTTCCCTTGCGGATAGCTTCAGGTATTTCAGCTGCCTTGCCGAGACCTGCACCAACGTGACCCTTCTTGTCACCTACTACAACAAGTGCAGAGAATCTCATGTTACGTCCACCCTTAACAACCTTGGTGACACGCTTGATGGCAACTACTTTATCTTCTAATTCCATGCCTGTGGTATCAATTATTGAACGTTTCATCTGTCTCCTCCTCTTAGAATTCAAGTCCGGCTTCTCTAGCTGCCTCAGCTAAAGCCTGGACCTTGCCCTGATATATGAAACCGCCACGGTCAAATACAACTGTCTTGATTCCCTTATCAAGTGCTCTTTCAGCAATTACTTTTCCGAGATAGGAAGCAGCTTCAACAGTATTTGTATGTTCAAGTTCTGCCTTAACATCCTTCTCAACCGTTGATGCAGCAACTAATGTGTTTCCAACAGTATCATCGATGATCTGTGCATACATATGCTCATTACTTCTGAACACTGCAAGACGAGGTCTTTCAGCTGTACCGGAGAAACGATTACGAACTTTCATATGTTTCTTTTCACGAATTTTTGTTCTACTTTCTTTCTTAAACATTTATGCGCTCCTCCTTACTTCTTTCCTGTCTTGCCGGCCTTACGTCTGATTACTTCGTCAGAGTACTTGATACCCTTGCCCTTATAAGGCTCAGGTCTTCTCTTGTCTCTGATCTCAGCTGCGTACTGACCAACTTTTTCTTTGTCTATACCCTTGATAATGATCTTGTTGTTATCAACTGAAGACTCAATACCTTCGGGATCCATCATGTTAACAGGATGTGAATAACCAAGGCTTAAAACCAGCTTCTTGCCTTCCTTAGCTGCCTTGTAACCAACACCGTTGATCTCAAGTGACTTCTCATAACCCTGTGTAACACCTATAACCATATTATTGATAAGAGTTCTTGTAAGTCCGTGAAGTGACTTATTTCTCTTAAGGTCGTTAGGTCTGCTTACGATAACTTCAGTCGTATTATTTTCTGCTACATCTACAGTAACGCCTGCAGGTATAGCGATTGGCATCTTACCTATACGTGACATGCCCGTACCTCCTAATTTAATATATACTATATATACAAAAGCTTACGGATTGCTGCGCTTCGCTCTCGCAATCCTCAAATCCATTCACAATCCCGCGCTGCTTCGCACCGCTTCTTGCTCATGGATTTGCACGCTCGTACTCACTAAGCTTTTACCATACGAAACAGAGAACTTCTCCGCCTACGTTTTCCTTACGTGCTTCCTTGTCGGTGATAACACCCTTGTTTGTAGAAATGATAGCTGTTCCTAAGCCGCCTAAAACCTTGGGAAGATCCTCAACGTTAGCGTATACTCTAAGACCGGGCTTAGAGATTCTCTTTAATCCTGTAAGAACCTTATCATTCTTATCCTTGCCATACTTTAAAGTAATGTGGATATTCTTAAATGTTCCGGCATCAACAAGCTCAAAGCTCTTGATATAGCCTTCTGAAAGAAGAATGTTAGCGATGGAAACCTTCATCTTTGATGCGGGAACATCTACTGTGTCATGCTTTGCAGTATTTGCATTACGGATTCTAGTAAGCATATCTGCAATAGGATCGCTGTTCATCATTGTACTTTTCCTCCTTCTTACCAGCTTGCTTTCTTAACGCCGGGTATCTGTCCATTGTATGCTAATTCACGGAAGCAGATTCTGCAAATACCGTACTTACGTAAAACTGCATGAGGACGTCCGCAGATTCTGCAACGAGTGTAAGCTCTGGTAGAGAATTTTGCAGGACGCTGCTGCTTTAATTTCATTGATAATTTTGCCATAAAATCCTCCTTACTTAGCGAACGGCATGCTGAATAACTTAAGAAGCTCACGAGCTTCCTCATCAGTCTTAGCCGTTGTAACGAAACATACGTCCATACCTCTTACCTTGTCAACCTTATCGTACTCGATCTCGGGGAACACAAGCTGCTCCTTGATACCAAGTGAGTAGTTTCCTCTTCCGTCAAATGCGTTAGGGTTAACGCCTCTGAAGTCACGTACTCGGGGAAGTGAAAGATTGATAAGTCTGTCCATGAACTCATACATCTTGTCGCCGCGGAGGGTAGTCTTGCAACCGATAGAAACGCCTTCACGAATCTTGAAGTTTGCTATAGACTTCTTAGCCTTGGTGATAACTGCCTTCTGTCCGGTGATGATCTCCATATCCTTAACAGCTGACTCTAAAGCCTTGATATTCTCTTTTGCTTCACCAACGCCCATATTAACAACGATCTTTTCGATCTTCGGGATCTCCATGGGGTTCTTGTAACCGAACTTTTTAACCATAGCGTCCCTAACTGTTTCAAAATAAAAATCTTTTAAACGAGCCAAAGTCTTTTCCTCCTATTCTGATTAGTCGATGACATCACCTGTAGACTTAGCAAAACGAACCTTTTTGCCGTCAACGAACTTGAAGCCAACTCTGGTGGGCTTACCCTTGTAGATGTACATAACGTTAGAAATATCAACAGGTGCTTCCTTCTGGATGATACCACCCTTAGGGTTATCCTGGCTGGGCTTTGTATGCTTTGTTACCTGATTACAGCCCTCAATGATAACACGCTTTCCATCAACTACTTTCAGAACCTTGCCATCTTTGCCCTTATCTTTGCCGGCGATCACTCTAACTGTGTCGCCCTTCTTAATCTTTAACATTATACGGTTCCTCCTTACTTATAATACTTCAGGAGCAAGAGAAACGATCTTCATGAACTGCTTCTCTCTAAGCTCTCTGGCTACGGGTCCAAAAATACGTGTTCCCTTAGGTGTAAGATCATCCTTGATGATAACTGCTGCGTTCTCATCAAATCTGATATATGAACCGTCTTTACGATGTGCGCCCTTAACGGTACGTACAACAACAGCCTTTACAACATCACCCTTCTTTACAACTCCGCCGGGTGTTGCGTCTTTAACAGATGCGATTATTGTATCGCCGATATTTGCATATCTTCTGGTTGAACCACCCATTACACGGATGCAAAGGAGTTCCTTTGCTCCTGTATTATCGGCAACACGCAGTCTAGATTCAGATTGAATTTTAGCCTTCTCAATAATCTCAACAAGTCTCCATCTCTTATCCTTTGAAAGAGGTCTGGTCTCCATAACCTTTACTCTGTCGCCGATCTTGCACTCATTATTCTCATCATGAGCCTTTAACTTGTATGTTCTCTTAACGATCTTATTGTAAAGAGGATGCCTTACGTTATCAACTACTGCTACAACGATCGTCTTATCCATTTTATCGCTTATTACCTTACCGGTACGAACTTTTCTAAGATTTCTTTCCACAGTTTTCTCCTTTCCGCACCTGTATTACTGGTTCTTTGCAGCTGTAAGGCAGGTGTTGATTCTGGCAATGTTTCTCTTTACTTCTGCGATTCTGCTTGTGTTCTCTAACTGATTAGTTGCATTCTGGAATCTTAAGTTGAAAAGTTCCTTCTTAGCAGCTACTAATTCATCATTTAACTCTGATTCGGACTTTTTTCTAAGGTCCTCAACATAACTCTTACTCTTCACTGCCGGCACCTCCTTCTAAGTCTGCCTTGGATGCGATCTTACACTTAACGGGAAGCTTATGCATAGCAAGACGTAATGCTTCTTTAGCGATCTCTTCACTAACACCGGCAATCTCAAACATTACACGACCGGGCTTAACTACTGCTACCCAGTACTCTGTTGTTCCTTTACCGGAACCCATACGGGTTTCAGCGGGCTTTGTGGTAACAGGCTTGTCAGGGAAGATCTTGATCCAAACCTGGCCGCCACGCTTAATGTAACGGGTCATAGCAACACGGGCTGCTTCAATCTGGTTTGACTTGATCCATGCAGGCTCTGTAGCTACAAGACCAAAATCGCCGTATGCTAATGTATTTCCTCTTAAAGCCTTTCCTCTCATAGTACCGCGGAACTGCTTTCTATGTTTTACTCTCTTGGGCATTAACATATTACTTCACGCTCCCTTCCTTGCCTTCCTTGTTTTCCTTCTGCTTCTTGTCAGAATTCTTTCTGGAAGGAAGTACCTCACCATGATAGATCCATACCTTAACGCCGACCTTACCATAAGTGGTGTCTGCCTCTGCAAATCCGTAATCGATATCGGCACGGAGTGTCTGAAGCGGGATAGTACCCTCGCTGTAGAACTCTGTACGAGCCATATCTGCTCCGCCTAAACGGCCTGAACATGATGTCTTGATACCCTTAGCACCGGACTTCATTGTTCTGGACATTGTGCTCTTCATAGCACGTCTGAAGGAAACACGGTTCTCAAGCTGCTGAGCTATAGACTCTGCAACGAGCTGAGCGTTTCCGTCAGGTCTCTTGATTTCTTTGATCTCAAGGTTGAGCTTACCCTTTGTAAGCTTAGCAACCTCTGCCTTAAGCTTCTCGATTCCCTCTCCGCCTTTTCCGATAACCATACCGGGCTTAGCTGTATGAACCGTAACCTTAACCTTATCTGCAGCACGCTCAATTTCAATCCTTGAAACACTTGAGCTGTATAACTTTTTCTTTAAAAACTTTCTGATATTGTAATCTTCCACAAGATTATCAGCGAAATCGCTCTCAGCATACCAATTGGAATCCCAATCAGCGATAACTCCGACTCTTAAACCATGGGGATTTACTTTCTGTCCCATAAAATGTTAGCTCCTTTCTCTTGGATTATTTTTCATTAAGCACTACTGTGATGTGACTGCATCTCTTTAAGATATGATAAGCTCTGCCCTGTGCTCTGGGATGGAATCTCTTGATCGTGGGTGCGCAGTTTGCGTAGCACTCCTCAACAAAGAGCTTTGATGCATCCATGCCGTTGTTGTTCTCGGCATTTGCTACAGCACTCTTTAACAGCTTCTCGATAACTGATGAAGCGTATCTGGGGTTATAAGCCAGGATACCGAGAGCCTCTGTTACGCTCTTGCCTCTGATGGCATCAAGAACGAAGCAGGCCTTCTGTACGGATACTCTGGGAGAGCTTTGCTGAAGGACGTGTATCCTTCTGTTCGTTTCTCTCACGTTTAATCTGGGATCTATGACCTTTTGCCATGGATTTTATCCTCCTAATCTTAAGCGGCACTCCGCTTGTATATCTTCCTGCAGCAATTTAAGCTGCACTCTATAGGTAACCGATTGTCATCATCGCTTTGCGATGACGATTTATCACTTCTTGCCTGACTTCTTCTCGTCCTTGCCATGTCCCTTATAGGTTCTGGTAGCTACGAACTCACCAAGCTTATGTCCAACCATATCCTCTGTAACGTATACCGGGATATGCTTTCTTCCGTCATAAACAGCGATTGTTAATCCAACGAAATTAGGGAAGATTGTTGAACGTCTGGACCAAGTCTTAATAACTGTCTTGTCGCCCGACTTAACAACTGCATCAACCTTGTTTAACAGATGTGCATCTGCAAAAGGTCCCTTCTTTAATGAACGTGCCATGTGTCAACCTTCCTTTCTTACTTTGCTATAGCCTTACCATTCTTACGACGAATGATGAGCTTGTTAGACTTGTTATTCTTCTTACGTGTCTTAAGACCAAGAGCGGGCTTGCCCCAAGGAGTTGAAGGACCGGGACGGCCGATTCCGTTCTTACCTTCACCACCACCGTGAGGATGGTCGCAGGGGTTCATAACTGCACCACGTACGGTAGGTCTGATACCCATATGTCTCTTACGTCCTGCTTTACCGATGTTTACGAGGTTGTGCTCGCCGTTTCCGATTACACCGATTGTTGCACGGCAGATGATCGGAACCATTCTCATTTCGCCTGAAGGAAGACGAAGGATTGCGTACTTTCCTTCCTTAGCCATAAGCTGTGCTGCATTACCTGCTGCTCTAACTAACTGGCCGCCGCGTCCGGGATAAAGCTCGATATTGTGGATCTCTGCACCAACGGGGATATTGCTCAAAGGAAGGCAGTTGCCTACGAATGCTTCTGCTTTCTCACCGTTCATAACCTTATCTCCAACCTTAAGTCCTGAAGGAGCAAGGATGTATGACTTTGTTCCGTCTGCATAGCAGATGAGAGCGATATTTGCTGTTCTGTTAGGATCGTACTCGATAGCCTTAACTGTTGCAGGGATTCCGTCTTTATTACGCTTGAAATCTATAATTCTGTACTTTGTTCTGTATCCGCCACCCTGATGTCTTACAGTGATCTTACCCTGATTGTTACGACCTGAATTCTTCTTAAGTGTAACGGTAAGTGACTTCTCGGGAACTGTCTTTGTGATCTCCTGGAAATCATATCCTGTCATATTTCTTCTGGAGGGTGTATAGGGGTTATATTTCCTGATTCCCATTTTTATTCTCCTTTTTCTTATCAGGAAGCTCTCCGCTTCCTATATTGTTCTCAGGAAGCCTTTTGCTTCCTATAACTGTTATCATCAGAACAGATCGATGTCTGCGCTGTCAGCAGTAAGCTGAACGATTGCCTTCTTTACTTCAGATCTTCTTCCTACTGTGTTTCCTCTGCGGCGAAGCTTTCCGTCAAGGTTCATGGTGTTAACCTTTTTAACCTTTACGTCTTTGAACATCTTCTCAACAGCTTCCTTGATCTGTGTCTTTGTAGCATCGGGATTTACTGAAAAAGTATACTTCTTTTCAGCCTGCATAGCCATGCTCTTCTCTGTAACGATGGGCTTTAAGAGCACATCATAATACTTTAAGTCTGCCATTTAAGCGTACACCTCCTCGATCTGAGCTACAGCATCCTTTGTGATGATCATCTTGTCAAACTTAAGGATGTCATAAACATTAAGTGCGTTTGATGTAACTGTTGTAGCATTGGGAAGGTTTCTTGCTGAAAGGATTACGTTCTCATCCTTCTTGTCAAGTACTACCAGTGCCTTATCGCAATTAAGGTTATCAAGAACTGCGTTCATCTTCTTTGTCTTGATCTCATCAAATGCAAGTGTATCTAATACGAAGAATTTATTTTCAAGTACTCTTGATGTAAGAGCTGACTTGATGGCAAGTGCCTTCTCCTTACGGTTCATCTTGAAGGAGTAATCTCTGGGCTTGGGTGCGAATACAACTCCGCCGCCCTTCCACTGAGGAGATCTTGTCGAACCCTGACGAGCCTGTCCGGTTCCCTTCTGTCTCCAGGGCTTTCTTCCGCCGCCACGTACTTCTGCACGTGTCTTGGCGCTCTGTGTTCCCTGACGCTTGTTAGCAAGCTGGGAAACAACTGCCATATGCATTACATGTGTATTTACATCAACGCCGAATACTTCGTCATTAAGCTCTAAGCTTCCTACTTCGGCGCCTTCCATATTGTAAACTTTAACTGTTGCCATTTGAAGTAACCTCCTTTCTTAAAGCGTTAGTTTGCTTTCTTTACTGTTTCTTTCAGAACAACCACAGCCTTCTTAGGTCCGGGTACTGCACCCTTAACCAAGATTACGTTGTTGTCAAGGTCTACTCTTACTACCTCAAGGTTCTGAACGGTAACCTTTACATTACCTGTCTGTCCGGGCATGTGCTTTCCCTTAAATACACGTCCGGGAGAAGTAGCTGCACCGTTTGAACCTGCATGTCTGTGGTACTTTGAACCGTGCTTCATAGGTCCGCGGGATAATCCGTGACGCTTGATGGCACCCTGGAAACCTTTACCCTTTGAAATACCTGTAGCATCGATCTTGTCGCCTGCTGCAAAGATATCGGCTTTGATTTCCTGTCCTAAAGAATACTCAGAAGCGTTCTCAAACTTGAACTCTTTAAGAAATCTCTTTGACGAAACACCTGCTTTAGCAAAGTGTCCTTTCTTGGGCTTAGATACGAGATTTTCTCTGATCTCGCCGAAGCCAACCTGAATTGCCTCGTAGCCGTCGTTCTCAACTGTCTTAACCTGTGTTACTACACAAGGTCCGGCTTCGAGTACAGTAACGGGTGTTAACACACCGTTCTCACTGAAGATCTGGGTCATGCCGACCTTCTTAGCTAAAATAGCTTTCTTCATGTTTTTTCCTCCTTGTTAATCTACAGCGGACCGGACCGGCCGGTCATACTAGATAGTAATCTACAGCGGAACATGTAAATGTTCATTCTAGATGGTTATTAGGAGTCTGTTTTCCGGATCTGCATCCGGTGCGTTTCTTTCCTATATAAACCTTTAAAGGATTACTATCAAAGTTTGTGTTGTTTTTGATGAAATTTTTCTTCATATATAAGAAATTATTTCATCTTGATGTCGATATATACACCTGCAGGCATCTCGAGTCTTGATAAAGCATCGACTGTCTTAGGGGTAGGTGTGATGATATCGATAA
>CACYIR010000016.1 GCA_902774525.1 uncultured Lachnospiraceae bacterium | reverse complement strand
TGATCAAGTATATGGATGAACTGCTCCCTGCGATCGAATAAAGGGATTTCCGGGTTTTAAAAAGCAATCGGTAAAAAATATCAGGGCTCTGTCCGGGCAGCATCCCGGCGAAATTGTCACCAAAGACAATTTCGCCCGGGAGCATACCCGTCACGAGCCCTTTTTTAGTGTAATAATTTAAATGATTATTAATTCCTAAATTAGTTGTCTTTAAAACGGCAGCGGGTTCTTTAGAGAAGTGCAGCCGGGTCAGCGCAGCATCATAAGTACCGCCATACAGATGATAAACTGTATTATGCAGAATCTGTGAACTACGTGGGTGTCCTTCCACTGCTTATCCTCGGGTCTGTTCTTACGGAAGTGATCATGTAAGGTAGTTCTGGTATTTTTAAGGATAGCTATCTTAAAGAATCTTAAGAGGAATACCTTAACAAGTCCTAAGCCGCCGTCCAAGATGAATACTATACAGATGGGGATGAAGAGCAGCGGGTCGCCGCATTTCATGGCAGCTATCGCCATAAATACTCCGATGGTACGTGAACCTGCATCTCCCATGAGCATGATGCTCGGGGAAGCGTTAAACCACAGATAACCTGCCATGGCAAACATGAACAGTACCTCGTACATTACAAAATCGGGTTCCGCGGTGATAAGCAGGAATGTAAACATGCATATGATCGAAAGTGAGGTACAGAGTCCGTCCACACCGTCGGTACAGTTGATGACATTTATCGACATCCATATGAGTATTGTAGCCAGTATCACGTATACTACGTAAGGAAGCTCTAATGACAGGTTTTTACCGAACAGGCTTGAAAGGATCCTGAAATCGATAACTGTGGAGTTATGGGCCGCAAATGTGATGGCAGTTCCTATGGAGATCAGTAAATCAAGGGCTCCTTTTTTATAGTCGCTCCAGGACTTTGTCGATGCGTCGTCCAAAAATCCGGTCATCATTGCAAAGAACAGGAATACAAGATATACGGCGTATTCCACATCAAACGGTGCAAACAGGAATGCGAGCACACAGAAGACCGTCACGAATATGATCCCGGCGCCTCTGGCCTTGCCTTTTGCTTTCTCGGCATTTACCGCGAACGCACGTCCCTTGTCGACGGGAAGCTTGGCTTTCAGTTTATCTGACAGGACGAAGGTCAGCACAAAGACTAATACTGCAACTATAGCCGTATAGAACGGCGGGAGCTTATCAAAAAGTAAAGTTACCATACCGGTACCTCTCATCACAAAAAATTTTCATTTGATATTTTACCCCATTTGATGTATTTTGTATATAGCTTTTTTTAATTTAGGGGTTGCGGCTGTATAAAAATCCTCCGATATATATAATAGGACTATGTTTTCCGAAAGGAGATTGTTATGGACAGGATCAGATATATAAAAAGATTTGCGGTAACATTTTTGGCCTTTGCTCTTGTTATGCTTGCGTTTGCAGCAACCGTAAGAGTGAAAGCCGAAGAAACGGTTGCTGTTACGGAGATAGATTATGAAAAGAGCATTATCACTGTCAAGCTCGGAAGCGGTGATACGGAGCTGCAGATATCGGACTCAAAGCAGAAAACATGGGAGTCTGTAACCATAGAACCTGTATCGGGCACAGTTACCCTCGATATTTCATGGATACCCGTATCAAAGGATTATGTGCTCTCGCTCCGCGGAGATAAGAACAAGACTGCTGTAAAGGTAAAGATACCGAAGCAGGAAAAAACTCTTAAGGTATCATATACCGCAGCGGCAGGTGTGCTTGATATCACAGGTGATAACGGACGTACGATTGAATGGAGAAAAAAGAATTCGACAAAGTGGAAGACTTATAATCCGGCCACATTCCCTAAGACTTTGGAGGGACTTGTGAGCAAGGGTGCGACACTTATATTCAGGACCGCCCCTGTAAAAGGAAATGCAACATCTGCAGGCGTTCGTCCGGGAAAAGAAGTATCGGTAGCAATAAAGCATAAGATCGCAGCTCCGAAAATAGCGATAGATGATGAGAAGCTTACTTTTAAGTTTGCCGATAAGAATCTTGAATACAGGTTCTGTGACGAGGACGGAAAGGTACTTGACGGAGAAACCTGGAAAAAGGTACCTGCGGGAAGCGATGTTCTGATAAAGGATCTGGCTCCGCAGGTTTTGGCAAGTGACTCGGGTGACGGTAAGACAGTGGGAATCCAGTTCAGGATTCCTGCCACGGCTAAAAAGCAGGTTTCAAACAATACCACGATATTTATACCCGGTCAGACGAGACTTACCGCTGATGAGTTCAAGAGCGTAAAAATAGAGTACAAGGATCAGTCAAGCTTCCAGCTTACATTTGAGAAGGCAAGCTATACAGAACCTTATGAATACTGCATCATAAGTGCAAAGGACCAGAAAGAGGGCGTAACGATAGAAAGCTTTAACGAGATACACTGGGTTACCGTTACCGATAAGAGAGCTTTCCTGGTTGAAAAAGAAAAGAACAACGCCACAGAGGGAAGCATCATATATGTAAGGAAGAAGTCGATAAGAAAGCTTGGTATAAGCGGTTACACACTGGCTTCCACTTATAAGATGTTTACTACGGTTAATTACCCTGACAGCTGAAAGGAGGATGACTTATGAAAAAAGAAATATTAAAGAAAATATTGTCATGCTGCGCAGCTGTTTTAGCCATAGCTTTTGTTCTTATCATTGCCGGAGGCTGTGATATTGTACAGGCAGCAGATCCGAAGCCGGTCAGCATCGGCAAGATCGATTATGATGAGCTTACCATACAGGTATATAAGAATGACAATGCGATAGTATATTTTTCAACCAACGGCAGGAAAAACTGGCTGGAGGCTGACGGCGAGATAAAGACTGACAGCACGGGAAGCTATATCGAGATGGATATCTCCTGGGTGGACCCGAAAAGCGATGTCAAGATCTACTTTAAGGGCAACAAGGATGAGACTGCGGTGGATGTGACCATCCCTAAGATGATCAACGAATTCAGGGTCAAGTTTGACAAGGTAGCTGTGGACTTTGAGTTTGACGGTTACGGCAGCTGCAAGAAATTCATGTGGAGAAAGACATCTGATTACAACTGGACCGAAGTGGAGTTTGACAAGAGTTCGGCGAGCTATAAAGCTTTCCTTAAGAATATCGAAAACCTGAGGTTTAAGGGCTGTAAGCTTATATTCTGCTGCATACAGACTATCGGTACCGGTGCTGCCGATCCCGGTGAGAGGCTCAGCAACGAGGTGAAGGTTACCGTACCTAAGCAGGCTGAAGCACCTCTTATCCAGTTTGATATGAAAAAACGTGCGGTAAATACCAAGGAATCCTGGGAATACTATGACGCTAAGCAGGGTAAATGGGTAAGCTGTTCCAAGAACATGGATCTTGATACTTTGGCTCCTGAGGTTTTCTCGACCGGCGGCAAAAAGGGCACGGATGTAAAGATCAAGTTCAGATTCTTTGCCACAGATAAAAAGGCGGCATCAAAAAGTACGGTGCTTTATGTACCCGGACAGAATACTGCACCCGTGATAGGGGAGAGCGGAGATGTCACATTTGCATTTGATAAGAAAAAGCTGAAGGTTACCTTCCCGGGAGCTTCATCGGATATTCCGATAGAGTACTGTGTAGTAAAGAAGGGATATGCTTTTGATGAAAAGACGGCGGTATGGAAGACCGTTAAGAGTTCAAAGAAAGCTCTTACATTCAGTGCATCCGGTGCTCCTGAAGGCAGTAAGATATATGTGAGATTTGCGGGAGCAAACATGAGCAAGGTTAAGGGAACGGATATCAGGCTTGCCTCGGCATGTGCTTATTATGAGGTTAAATGGCCCGATAAGACCTGACTTTAAAAATGAAAAGATAAATAAAAAAAGAGTCGTTAGACTCTTTTTTTTGTTGGTATAAAGGTTTAGTTAAATGCGTCTTTGATGTCTTCAGCGGCATCTTCTACAGCGTCCTTGGCGTCATCGAGAGCATCCTTAACTTCGTCAGCAGCATCCTCAGGCTTGATATTAAGAGAAACATACTCGGGTGATTCATCCTCATTCTCTTCATCCAGATCGAAGTCATCAATATCATCATCGAAATCGTCATCAGCTTCATCCTTACCGGTGAGCTTCTTGTATGCACAATATGCACCGAAGCCGGCAGCTGCAGCACCTGCTGCACCAACAACAAACTTTAAGAATTTCTTCATCTTGCTTCTCCTTTCAACTTTGACCGATATGCTTGGTCAAATCATCAGTTAGTATTATACGCTGAAAATACTAAAATGTAAAGTTAAAAAATTATGAATAGGGGATTTTTTGCTTTTTTTATTTAATGTTGACAAGAAAACACAAAACAGATATACTATTTGAGGTTTGCGATTTAGTTTGTAATAGGAGGATTGTCGGTGAACCAGACACTTAAGAAGTTTTTGAAGTATGCCCTGAACATCTTACTGATACTGGGCATCACAGTACTTACTTTACATTTATTATTTAAAGATAATGAACCGAAACAGATTTTTAATCAGATAAAAGAAGCCGATTGCAGATGGCTGGGAATAGCAGGACTGTTGATGGTAGTGTTCCTGTGCGGGGAGTCCGTACAGTTCAGGATGCTGTTTAAGGGTATGAAGCAGAAAGTGAGCATGGTAAAATGCATACTTCTCTCCAATATAGGATTCTTTTTCAGCCAGATCACTCCCGGAGCATCGGGCGGACAGCCGCTCCAGATCATATACATGACAAAGCTGGGAGTCAATGCGTTTGTATCCACACTTGTATGTATGCTTGTAACACTGGTGTACAAGCTTGTACTGGTAATACTGTTCTTTACGGCACTGATACTGAGACCTGCGTTAGTAGGCGGAGCCATAAGCGATGTCATCGTGTTCTTTGTTATCGGTATAGTATGCCAGCTGGCATTCGGATCGTTCCTTTTGATATGTGTGCTTAAGCCTTCGTTTGCTTCATGGATAGTGGAGACGGCTATCAAGATCGGCGCCAAGCTTAAAATTGTTAAGCACCCCGATAAATTAAGCGAAAAAGCGGAGAATTCCATTAAGCAGTATGAGGCGGCTTCGGATTTCTTAAAGAAAAACAAGCATGTCATGGTAAAGATGGCGTTTATCACGATAGTGCAGAGAGTTGCATATTTTGCCGTTACATTCTGTGTGGCGAGAGCACTGCATATAAATAACTGCAATATAATTGATGTTATAGCACTTCAGATAGTTCTCTCTCTGGCGGTTGATATCCTGCCGATACCGGGAGCTTCAGGAGTAAACGAGATAGTATTTGTAAGACTGCAGCAGATGATCTTCGGCGGTATGGTATCTGCGGGACTGCTTCTCAACCGTGGTATCACATACTATCTGTTTGCTTTGGTAACAGGTATATTTACGCTTGTCGCACATCTGTATTTCGGTAAGATCGCCAAGGCCCGGAAAAACGGTGAAGATTCACAGGAAGATCAGGAACAGATTATATCAGAAGAAGAAAAAGCAGAGGTTTAATCCTCTGCTTTCTTTAATTTTGCAAATGATGCAAGCATTTTTTTGGTTCCTGCGGGGAAATCGACGGTTACTTCGTAATCGCGTTCGCCCTTTGTTATATCCGTGACCGTGCCGATACCGAATTTTATATGCTTTACGCGGTCACCGATCACATATCCCAAAGAAGCCATATCCTGTACCGGAGCACTTATGCCTTTCTGCGGCAGGGTTAGGTACGGATTGTCATTGAGTGTGACCTTCGGGTTGTAATGTCCGGCATCCTTTTCACGGAATGCGCGGCTGTGTCCGTCAAATGAGGAGCTGCTTTTGGTATAGAAAGTATCCTGTGAGCGGGCTCTCATACTTCCCGCAAATGCGGAGTTTCCGCTCAAAGTGTTCTGTCGCCCTACTGCTCCCTTTACACTCATCAGGTGTCTCGGAATCTCACGGATAAACCTTGAAGGAGCGTTGAAGGCGATGTTGCCGTGCATCATCCTGGTGATGGCAGAGCTTAAATAAATATGTTTTTTTGCTCTTGTGATGGCAACATAACAAAGACGGCGTTCCTCGGCTATCTCTTCCTCGGGATTATCGGCGTCAAGTGACAGGGCACTCGGGAATATGCCTTCCTCCATGCCTACTAAGAATACATTGTTAAATTCAAGTCCCTTGGCACTGTGTATGGTCATGAGGACCACTATATCGTTGTCCCCGGAGTAGGAGTCTATATCACCGACCAAAGCCACTTCTTCCAGGAAGCCCGAGAGAGTGGCGGCTTCGTTTTCTTCTTCAGCATTTTCTTCGTATTCGACCAGCTTGTTTAAGAGTTCGTCCACGTTCTCTTTTCTTTCGTCAAGCTTATCGTCGTCATCTTCGTCCTCGAGATAATCGTAGTAATCTATAGCTTCTATCAGCTCGTCCACCACGTCTTTTAAGGATGAGATCTTTGAGAGTCTGCTTTTTAACGACTCAATAAGTGCGGTAAAGGATGTGATGCCCGATAGTGACCGCCCGAGTCCCAAGCTCTTTGAAAGCCCCGGATCCCCGCTTACCCTCAGCAGTGCTTTATATACGGATATCTCGTTTTCTTCAGCGTATGCCGATATTTTTTCCAGACTTGTCTGTCCTATACCGCGCTTGGGGATATTGATGACTCTTTTTACCGAGATATCATCGGCATTGTCCGCGATAACTCTTAAGTATGCAAGGATATCCTTTATTTCACGGCGCTGGTAGAAGTTGATGCTTCCGATGATCTTATAAGGGATATTACGGAGGATCAGTCTCTCTTCAAACAGACGTGACTGTGCATTAGTACGGTAAAGAATGGCAAAATCCTTGTATTCTGCATTGCCTTCCCTTACCTCGGAATATATCGTGTTTATGACGTCTGCGGCTTCCGCCTTGTCATCAGGATATGTGGTGTATACCGCGGGAGTACCCGGTTCGTTGGCTGTCCATAAGGTTTTTGATTTACGGCTTGTATTGTTCCTTATGACCTCGTTGGCGGCATCTAAGATACTCTTTGTTGAGCGGTAATTCTGCTCTAAGCGGATCACGGTGGCATTGGGATAGTTTTCCTCAAAATCAAGGATATTCCTGATGTTTGCTCCGCGGAATTTGTAGATCGACTGGTCGTCGTCACCTACCACGCACAGGTTCTGTTCAGGATCTCCGAAGGCATTTTTACGGTCGGAGAGCAGACGTATAAGCTCAAACTGTGCTGTATTGGTATCCTGATACTCGTCCACCATTATATAATGGAAACGGTTCCTGTAGTATTCAAGTGTCTCGGGTGAGGCACGGAACAACTCGACGGCTTTAAATATCAGGTCGTCAAAATCGAGAGCGTTGTTGGCACGGAGCCTTTTCTGATACTCTGCATATACTTTGGCGTACAGTACGTAATCCGGGTCCCCGCCCGCATCCTCCCTGAAGCGCTCGGGATCGATCAGTTCGTCCTTGGCATTTGATATCACATTCAAAAAGGTCTTGTCCTTATATCGCTTGGGATCCAAGTTCATGCTTTTAAGGATGTCCTTCATAAGGGAACGCTGATCGTCACGGTCATAGATGACAAAATTGGTATCAAAGCCTATCCTGTCTATAAAACGTCTTAAGAACCTTACACATGATGAGTGGAAGGTGCTGGCCCATACGGCCTCCGAGCCCGGACCGACTATGTTTGCGATACGTTCTTTGAGCTCACCGGCAGCCTTGTTTGTAAAGGTGACTGCCATTATATTATAAGGACTGACTCCGCATTCGGATATGAGGTAAGCTACACGGTGTGTAAGTACCCTGGTCTTTCCGGACCCTGCACCCGCAAGGATGAGAAGGGGACCTTCCGTGGTTTTTACGGCTTCCTGCTGCATCTCATTCAGTCCGTCCAAAATCTTGTCCATACGTGTTCCTTTCGATGAGAAATATGGGATAATTGTACTATTTTCCTCATTTTATGTCAATTTATTTTAAAAAACACTGGAAAAATAACTTGTAGTATGGTAAACTATATGTTGTGGTATTATCAAAAACAATAAATGAAAGGATGTGGAGTTTATGTGTTTTAAGTGCAGAAAGGCAGACAAGTCTAAGGTTGATATCGATGAGATCATCACAGAGTCAAAGTTAGGCGAGATCCTTAAGGAGAAGGAAGATGAGCACAAGAAAAATACCGTTGTTATAGTTATCTGTATCGTTACGGCAGTTCTTGCTCTTGCAGCTATCGGCTACTTCATCTACAAGCTCGTAAAGCCCGATTATCTCAAGGATTATGAGGATGATGACGACTTTGACGATTTCGAGGACATTGATGACCTTGATGATCTTGAAGATGTTGACGCAGAAGAGGATAAGAAGGAAGAGGCTGAAGAGGAATAATTTCCTTACTTTAGCTGTATGAGGATGGGACAATGGCAGGTTCAAATTCGAACACAAAGGACATTTCAGCAGCGGTTCTTAAGAGCCTTAAGCAGATGCTTAAGGAAGAAAACAATGGATATATGGTTTCTATCCTGAATAAGCTGAAGTCTACCACATATGTACAGCCCGGTGAGGTTCCGGGGATCGATCTGTATATGGATCAGGTTACGAAATTCATGGACGAGCGTTTGGAGACCATGAAGCGCCGCGGTGATGACAAGCTCCTCACCAAGACCATGATCAACAACTATACGAAGAATGACCTGCTTCCGTCCCCTAAAAAGAAGAAGTATACAAAAGACCACATGTATACTTTACTTTTCATATACTATCTTAAGAATGTCATGCCCATGGATGACACGCGCAGCATTCTTAAGCCTCTTACCGATATGTTTTTCGGGGATAACGGTTCGATCGATATGGAGGATATCTATAAGGAGATATTCGATATCGAGTATGAGCAGTCATATTCCATCACAAGAGATGTGGTAAGAAAGTATTTCAAGTCAAAGGAGAGCTTCGAGGAAGTGAAGGACAAGAAGGAGAAGGATTTCCTTCAGGCGTTCACTTTTATCGCTATGCTCTGTTTTGATGTGTATATGAAAAAAATGATGATCGAAAAAATAATTGACGACAGTTTTTCCATAACTTCCGAAAAGAAATCTAAAAAGGAAGAAGAAGGCAAGGCTAAAAAGTCCGATTCCTCTTCAAAGAAGGAAAAGGATTAGTCGGTCTGCCTTTTAGAAGAGGGTAGCGCTTATGAAGAGAAAGTATCTGATAACGGCAGTTTTACTTGTCTTAGTCCTGTCACTTTGCGGAAGGTATACTGATGCAGGTGCAGCAGGTGAATCTCCTGCGGGCACATTCAGTTTCCTTATCGGCAACAAGGAGATCAAGGACGGAGATACTATCGACTATTCCCTTTATAACAATAAGGACAGCACCCTTACCATTATCTTAAGAAATACAGAAGGTATCGAGAGCGGTACCAAGTTCGAGTGGGTTGTGAGCAACAGCAATATCATTAAGGTTAAAAGCCAGGATAATGCTACCTGCAGCGTAACCCTCGATATCATATCACCCGGATATTCAGGACTTTCGGTCACCATGACCGATCCTAAAGGAACTACCTATACGGCCGTTGCATATTGTTCCATATATGTGCCTCTCCAGTGGTCAGATAACGTATCCACGGATGAGCCCATATACAACAACCTTATGGCATCAAATGCCAACGGAAATTACGGCCTTCTTTTTGCGCAGACGGGAGACAGTGCTGAGACAAATTATACACTTCAGCTCTATACTGCTTCCTCGGCTGACCATCCCGAAGCTTCCCATTATTTAAGAAAACTGAGATACGTTAAATACGGATACAAGACCGACGATCCTTCTACAGCTGTAGATGAAACTACGCTTCCCAGTGTTGAAAGCAATGTGGCTCCCGATGACCTGGGGCCTTTTACCGCTGCCCTTAAATGGTCCACATCGGATTCGACCGTAGCGGACGTAGATACTCTTACCGGTCTTATCACGGCTAAGTCTGCGGGCTTTGCAACGATCACCGTTGAGACCAGTACGGAGAATGAACTTTTAGGGAAGAAGGATTCCTTAAGCTTTGACGTGGTAGTAGTTCCCGAAAGCTATATCAGCGGATACAATACTACCGCCGATTCGAGAAGCACGGGAGAGATAGTATGGGATTACGATTCCGTAGTGTTCCAGACCAATGCAGCTTACGCAAGCTCGCTTACCTGGCGTGTATTCCAGGGTGATGTCATCTCCAAGGCTACCGAGATCACGGACGACGTGAAAAAGGATATGGAGATAAGCGATGCCAACGGCAGGGTGGTAATTAACAACCTTAAAGCCGGTGTATATTATGTGACCGCGATCCCCGTAAAGGGCAAGGACAGCGCGACTTCATCGGAAAACTATGATGTTACCGCACCGGGCATCAATCCGCTTGCTTACATCGTGATAGTTCCTGTAAGATTCCCTGCGGACAGCCTGACATTAAGCTACTATAACCAGGATATATATGATTCGTTCGACCTGCTGGCCAATTCAAATCTTCCCGCAGGCAAGTTCCGTTTTATTTCCGACAACCCCGAGGTCGCATCGGTAAAGCCTACTGACGGCGTGATCGAGGCAAAGAGCGAAGGAAATACAAAGGTAAAGATCAATTTAAGTGACGAAGAGGGATTTGACAAGCTTTTCGGAAGCTATGCAAACGATCCCAGGATCAAATTCGACAAAACTGCCGACAAGACCAGATCGGTTGACGTTACGGTCTATGACGGCATTGCGATAAATACATCATCGGCTACGATGACATTGGGTTCGGAGCTTCAGTTATCACTTACGGCACCGAATCCTTATCAGGGTGAGATATACTGGATCAGCAAAGATGATTCGATAGCAAGCGTTGATGATACAGGTCTGGTTACAGCCAAAAAGGTGGGCACGACTACCGTAACCGCACAGATCAATGTGGGAAGCGGTGTTACGAAGCGTGCACAGTGTACGATAAATGTAGTGGCATCCGTAAGTTCCATAAATCTTACTGCAAAAGATGACCATGTGAAGGTTGGGGAGAAGCTTACGATCAGCGCAGAGATCACTCCCAAGGTAACCGGTACGGTACTTAAGTGGACCAGTTCCGATCCTTCGGTAGCTTCGATCGCATCGACCAATGCACTTTCGATCACCATAAACGGTGAAAAGGCAGGCTCCACTGTCATCACGGCAGTAAATCCGGATAACGGTGTAGTCGGGACCATGGTTATACATGTTGTATCGGGTATCACATCCATCACACTTTCGGATCATGAGGTAACGATCCCCAAGTCGGCGGGTATCTACCAGCTGTACTGCAAATGTGAGCCTGAGCTTCCTTCAAATGAGAAGCTTACCTGGTCAAGTTCGGACAACAGGATAATCACCGTTGACCAGAACGGTAAGGTATCCATAGTAAAGCCCGGTACCGCGCACATCAATGTCATGACATCAAACGGTCTGCTCGAGTCGTGTAAGTTTACCATCCTTCAGGGAATGGAAAGCATAGTGCTTGATGAGACCAACCTCGTGATGTATGTCGGACAGACATACCGTATGACATATTCGGTATTCCCGTCTACTACATCTGATACCACCTTAAAGTGGACACCTACCGATTCCAAGATCGTTACGGTTGATAATACAGGATTCTTTACAGCGAAAAATACAGGTACATGTGTAGTTACCGTTCAGGCAACGGACGGATCGGGAGTATTTACCACCTGTACCGTTACGGTTTTAAGAAACGGATCGGGACTTAAGCTCGATGTTACGGATCTTAATCTGAATGTAGGCGAGACTTATCAGCTTGAGGCACAGCTCCAGCCTGCGGATGCTACCGATACCGTGCTTTTCGAGAGCAGCAATAAAAAGATCGCGGTTGTATCTGCCGGCGGCAAGATCACTGCCAAGGGCAAAGGCAGCTGTGTAATATTTGCAAGGACTGATGCGGGAGTATCCGCATATTGTAACGTGACCGTTACCCAGCAGGTAACAGGGCTTACGGTTTCACCTGATTCGGTATCCATCGAAGTGGGTGAGACCTATGAGCTTACCGCTACGATCACCCCTTCAAATGCTTCCGACAAGGAAGTGACCTGGACCAGTGATGATACAAGCATATGTACAGTTAACGAGGAAGGTGAGATAAAGGGTATCAAAGGCGGAGCCACTCTGATCAAGTGTGTATCCGAGGATGGCGATTTCATGGCATACGCCATGGTAACAGTCATAGAGAAGGTTACGACCATCACACTTCCGGAGACGGCTGAGGTCGGTGTCGGAAAGAAGCTGAAGCTGAATGCGGTAGTTTCCGGTAATACGGCTACCAATAAAAAACTTAAATGGACATCGAGCAAGAAATCGGTATGTAAGGTATCAAAGAGCGGTACCATTACCGGTGTGAAGGCCGGAAAGGCCAGAATATGGGCCAAGGCAACCGACGGCAGCGGCGTAAAGGCCAGCTGCGTGGTAAGAGTTATAAAGGCTACCGAGGATATAGAGCTCAGTGCTTCATATGTAAGTCTGGTACAGGGCGGGAAGAAGAAGATAAAGGTTACTACCACACCTGCCAAGACCACATATTCACCTGTATGGACCACCGATAACGACAAAGTGGCCATAGTCAGCAAGAAGGGTACTATCACCGCATTAAAGGCCGGTGATTGTATAGTTAAGTGTACCGCGGGAGATAATTCGGAGATTTATGCTGTCGTATATGTGCATGTCACCACACCGGTAAGTATATCGAGTATCAATCTGACGGAGGATACTCTGGTCATGCTTACGGGAGAGACGACGGACGTACAGTATTCGGTATCACCTGCCAATTATACCGAGAGCTTCAGCTGGGCTTCGGATAATCCCGCCGTAGCATCGGTTAATTCAAACGGCAAGGTAACAGCCAAGTCGGTAGGTACTGCGAAGATCACGGCGCTTTCGGCATCGGGTAAGAAGAGTACGGCTACAGTTTATGTAGTAGGTTTGAGCAAGACCAAGCTGACACTGCATCAGTATGAAAGCACTTTGATCAACCTGCAGCTTGACGGTGTCGAGTCAGGCAAGGTTAAGGTAAGCTGGGATACAGCAAACCAGAGCATAGCGGAAGTTAAGAACGGTAAGGTTACCGGTAAGGCACTCGGCAAGACCGTCGTATATGCGAAGGTAAACGGAAGAGCGCTGGCTTGTACGGTCAGTGTCATAAAAAATTAGTTTAGGAATAAAGCAGTTTAGGGTCGGGTACCATTAACAGACTGTATGTACGCGGAGTACGGGGATATTTCCCGGGACACACATCAAAGAGTGTCCCGGAAAACACCCCGTACCCCGCTTTTTGATGGTTGGGTATTAATGGTACCCGACCCGGAAACTAAGTTAAATTTGTTGATTAATGGTACCTTCCCGGAGACTAATTTCAATCTGTTAATTTTATGATCTCTGACCGTAGGGGAGGATGAAAAAAGAAAAAGAGTATAACAAAAGCCCGATTGCAAAATATGTTTGGAATCGGGCTTAAATTATATTCTTTTATGGATAGTTATATTAGTCAAAATTTTTATTGTAGAAGTCGTCAAGCAGACTGTCTACGTAGTCGTCGTCGAGACGGCCGAATACTTTTTCAAGTTCCTGCTTCATTTTAGCGGTACGGTCAAGATAGAGGATTTCTTCGCTGGTGCCGTCTTCACCGCTTAGTCTGCCTTGTGTCATTATGTCCTTATGTCTTTCCATGTAGGCATTGATATCGGCGGTGAGCTTTTCTTCAGCGGCAACCTGTGCACCGGCTTTCTTGGAACGCTTGAAAGCACCGATACCGACTCCTATGGCAGCGCCGCCAAGTGCGAAGAATACGATGAGTGAAAGTACCTGGCCCTTGAAGAGGTTTATCACACCTATCATGTTAAGGAATGTGAATATTACTACCGCTATACCGATTATAAGGAAGGTGTAGCCGGTGGAATAGTAGTCGCTTGCCTTATCGGATTGTGACTGGTATACGCCTGCGGGCTTATATTTTTGTACTTCGTCGACTGCTTTAAACATCTCCTCGAAGTCCTTGCCGGATATACCTGCGGCTTTGAGCTTTTCTAAGTCCTCGAGACTGTCTATATGGATAGCTTTCGTTATCTCGCCGTTTTCATCTTCAGCGGCTTCTACGGATAAAGCAGCTTCTGCAGCTTCACATGTATGCCTTTCGGGATTGCTTTCTACAGTGACAAAAGCTCCGAATTCTGCTTTCGCTTTTTTTAAGTCTTCTTTTTTGACAAATACCTTATAATTGTTTTCATCCGGATCGAATCTGGACTCTGCTTCGATACCGGAGTATGTCAGATAAGAAAGAAACTTTTCTGCAGTGGGTTCATCTCCGAGTACACACAGTCTTTCTTTATCGTCGGCGTCGGAAAGGGTCTCAACTAAGGCAGCACCGCAGTCTGCACACGTCTTGATCCCTTCGCGGTATTCGTTTTTACAAATGGGACACCAGGGCATATTTACCTCCTTCATATCTGCTTACAAGCGAACCTGCAGCAGATGCCTCTGCACATATAGTGTTAATGGTACAAGTATAATGTTTTTTTGGTGATTTTTCAATAATAAAATAAAATTCGCTTTAAAATATTACTTATATGTGGTAGAATTATAATGATGTAATGTAGGTTGACATAAGTACGTTTTCGAGCAAAAACAGACCGGATCCGGTATCCGGGAGGAGGTTTCCATGAAATTAAAAACCAAGCTTCTTCTTATGGCATTGATGCCCATGATCCTTATGATCGTTATTATAGCCGGGATACTGCTCATAGAAATCCCTGCCCTTAACGGAAGCAGCGCCGAAGAGGGCCTAAAAACTGCGGCTTATTCTGTTTCTGCGGGCCTTAATGCCATGGACGGTGATTTTAAGGTGACGAGGGGACAGCTTTTTAAGGGAAACACTGTTTTTGCTAACGATAATGCTCTTTTTACCGAGATCAACGAAAAGACCGGTGCTGAGATCGTGCTTTTCTACGGTATCGATTCTTATGCAACAACCATAAAGGATTCTGAAGGCAATTATGTAAAAAAGCTTACGGCAGATGAACAGACCGTTGATACTGTAAAAAGCATGGACGGCTACCTCTTTGACAGAAATGCCGAATATGCGGACTGCAAGTACTATGGGTGCTATGTGCCTCTGAAACAGGGCAGTTCAGGCGTAAATGTAGGTATGATATTTGTCGGCATTCCCAAAAACAATGTAAGAAAGGGAATGTTCATAGGACTCATTATTTCTGCAGTATTGGTAATTGCGGTGATCGTGGTGTCCGTGATCATTACGCTCAGAGATGCCAAGCGGCTTGTAAAAGCAGTGGTATCCTGCAATAAGGCGGCTGAGAGACTGGCATCCGGAGAGCTTGATGTCCGGGTGGATGACGATACATTGAAGAGAGACGATGAACTCGGCATGCTCGGCAAATCCAATGCCAAGCTGGCTGATACGTTAAGAGACATAGTTTCTGAAGCTAAGCATTGTACGGCTGAACTGGGTGAGGCTTCCGCCAATCTTAAGAAGGTATCCATGGACAGTACCGTGGCTATCAGAAATGTCAAGACATCCGTCAATGAGATCAACAGGGCTACTTCGTCACAGGCTGAGGATACCGAGACGGCATCCGAGCATGTGGGCGTTATAAGCAATGCGATAAATGATACTGCTACCGAGGTAGAGAATCTTGATGCCAATTCCGAGGCTATGAAGAACAAGAGTGCCGAGGCACTTGCTATCTTAGAGGATCTGAAACAGATAACGGATGAGGCAGGATCAGCCATACAGGTTATTTATGATCAGACTAACAAGACCAACAGTTCTGCAAAGTCGATTGAAGAGGCGGTCAACCTGATCTCGGATATTGCCAACCAGACCAACCTGCTTTCGCTTAACGCTTCCATAGAGGCGGCGCGTGCAGGCGAGGCCGGCCAGGGATTTGCGGTAGTTGCTACAGAGATATCTGCTCTGGCTGAACAGACCAACAACTCTGCACATACGATCCAGGGTATCATTGCTTCGCTGATGAATGATTCGAACAGTGCGGTCGAGACTATGGACAAGGTAAAAGAGATCATCATCAAACAGAATGATAATGTAGTAAGGACCGTTAATATATTTAACGAGCTTGAGGAAAACATCAACATCACGGTTGAGACTTCGGGCAAGATATCTGAAGAGGTTAAGGCTCTGGGCGAGGCCAGAAATGTGGTTGAGGAAGCTCTGCACAATCTGTCGGCAGTGGCAGTGGAGAATGCTGCGGGGACCGAGGAGACTTCAGCCAGCATGGACAAGGTCGGCAGCGTGATCAATAAGGTTTCGGCTGCAGCCATGAGTCTGTCAAATATGTCTGAAAGACTGGATATGACTATGTCAGCCTTTAATTTAGATGAATAAAAGTATGATAGTATTAAGGCTTCCCCTTGAGTGGAGGTTGTCTGCGTAGCAGACTTGATGAGGTGTAATATGAGAAAACTTGCGTTATCAGATGAAATACTCATGGGCGTGGATAAGTCCGCACGTTACATCGGACATGAGGTTAATGCGATATATAAAGATCTGGACAAGATAGATATCCGTTTCTGCATGTGCTTCCCTGATGTTTATGAAGTCGGGATGTCACATATAGGCATACAGATCCTGTATGAGATGTTTAACAGGAGAGAGGATACCTATTGTGAGAGAACCTACTCACCCTGGCCGGATCTGGATAAGATAATGAGGGAAAAACATATCCCTCTTTTTTCTATGGAAATGCAGGATCCTATAAAGGACTTTGATTTTCTGGGTATAACTCTTCAATATGAGATGTGTTATACAAATGTTCTGCAGATACTTGATCTTTCACAGATCCCGATCCTTGCCAAGGACAGGACATGGGATGACCCGATAGTTATAGGCGGCGGTCCCTGTACATATAATCCCGAGCCTTTGGCCGATTTTTTTGATATTTTCTATATAGGTGAGGGCGAGACCGTGTATGACCAGCTGCTTGATACCTATAAGGAGTACAGAAAAGCAGGCAGGTCCAGACATGATTTTCTGGTAGCGGCATCACGTATCGAAGGACTTTATATCCCTGAACTCTATGAGGTTACCTATAATGAGGATGGTACGTTAAAGAGCTTTACTCCTACAGAGGGAGCTCCGGCTTCCGTTAAACGTCAGGTCGTAGCGGACATGAGTGATACCGTATACCCTGAAAAGCCTGTAGTGCCTTATATCAGGGCCGTGCAGGACAGAGTGGCGTTAGAGATACAGCGCGGCTGCATTAGAGGCTGCCGTTTCTGTCAGGCGGGCATGATTTACAGGCCTTTACGAGAGAGAAGCCTGGAGTTCCTGGAAAAATATGCTTTAGCCATGATCAATTCGACAGGTTATGAGGAGATCACTCTTTGTTCATTGAGCTCAAGTGATTATACAAAGCTTGCAGAACTTATGGACTTCCTGATCAATGAGATGGGCAAGAGAAGAATTAATATCTCATTGCCTTCTCTCCGTATTGATGCATTTTCGCTCGATGTTATGAGCAGGGTACAGGACGTAAGGAAGAGCAGTATCACGTTTGCTCCCGAGGCAGGTACCCAGCGTATGAGGGATATCATTAACAAGGGTCTGGATGAGGAGACCATACTTAACGGTGCATCTGAAGCCTTTAAAGCAGGATGGGACAAGGTTAAGCTTTATTTCATGCTCGGCCAGCCTTTTGAGCTGGACAGCGATGTTGAGGGCATACCGCACCTCGCCGACAAGATAGCGATGGCGTTTTATGATACCGTACCCAAGTCCGAAAGACGCGGCAAGGTGCAGGTTACCATAAGTACTTCCTATTTTGTTCCGAAGCCTTTTACCCCGTTCCAGTGGGCGGCTCAGATCACACCTGAGGAATACTTGAGACGTAAGTCCCTGCTTATGGATACTTTAAAGCAGGAGCACAATTACAAGAGTATAAAATACAACTGGCATGACAGCAATACTTCCATTCTTGAAGGTCTTTTGGCACGCGGTGACAGACGTGTCGGAAAGGTGATCTTAGAGGCTTATAAGGATGGCTGCATCTTTGACGCATGGACGGATTATTTTAATATGTCCAAGTGGGAGAAGGCTATCGAGCGTGCCGGCATAGATATGGATTTCTATACCACGAGGGAGAGAAGCACGGATGAGCTTCTTCCGTGGGATTTCATAGATACGGG
>CACYIR010000015.1 GCA_902774525.1 uncultured Lachnospiraceae bacterium | reverse complement strand
TGGTAGTATCGTTAAATATCAGGATGTTACCGTTTTCATCCGAATACCCGGCATCCTTCTGCTTGAGCATAGATATCATCATGTTATCGGTGGATTTATAGATAAACGGTATCATAGTCTTCTGGCCGTTTACCAGGAAGTTTCCGTCCGCGTCCTTCTTTGTGGCTGCTTCCGATACCTCCCAGATATAATCCCATGTAAGGATATCAGGTATCTCGTACCCCATGGCTTCCACATATGTTTTATTGATATAGCAGGCTTCCGTCGAACGCATAAAGGGAAGCGCATAGTAACTGTCCCCTATACGGCATTCGTTTAAGAATTCCGGTACTATCTCCGATTCGGAAGGTCCGTCAAACTTAAGCTCACTGCCGGCGAGCCCGTATTTTTCATCCTTCATCAGCTCATCAAGATTTACAACCGTCTCTTTTCCGGTAAGATATGTGGCTATATGATCGGGATATGTGATACATACATTGGGTGTGGTATTGGTAGAAATGTTTGTTATAACATCATTGTATATTTTCCCGTAATCGGTATACAGCCTTATATTTACCTTAACATTCGGATACAGCCTGTTAAAATCGGCTGCGGCCTTCTCATATATCTTGGACTGGGTGACGTTGGTATCATTCTTGGCCCAGAAGGTAATCTCTATTTTTTCGTTCTGATCGAATTCCTGCGGTATCTCAAATGTTCCGCTCCCCCTGCTGCCGTGGCATCCGGTAAGGAGCAGACAGAACACAATCATAGCAAGATAAAGTTTTCTTCTCATATTTTACCCCTTTGTACCGCTCTTCTGCACTCCTGCCATTATCTGTTTCCTGAATACAAAGAAAAGGATGATCAAAGGCACGGATATCACAACTACCGCCGCCATCATGGCTGGGATATTCTCACGTCCGAAACCGTTTTCCCTGATCTCCTGGATACCGTTGGATACCAGGTAATACTTCTCGTTGTCGGTGATAAGTCTCGGCCATACAAAGCTGTTCCAGCACTCTATGATCTTAAGGATCGTGATGGTGATCATAGTGGGCTTACAGATGGGTATCATGACCCTTATCAGATATTTAAAATCCGATGTACCGTCCACCTTGGCTGCTTTATACAGGTTCTCCGGTATCTGCTCAAAATTTTCCTTTAGCAGATATATATAGAATACAGAGGTGACCGACGGGAGGATCAGACCTGTAAATGTGTTCCTGAGTCCCATGTCGGTGATAGTAACAAAGTTTGTTATAATAATTAGCTCATTGGGGATCATCATCAGGGAAAGGAATACGGTAAATACTATATTTTTTCCCTTAAAATCCAGTCTTGCAAAAGCAAATGCCGCAAGGGTTATGACCACCAGCATGATAGCGGTGGTAACTACGGCAAAGATGACCGTATTAAAGAAATATCCGCCAAGATTAACCGTGGTAAATGCCGACTTATAGTTTTCAAAAGTCGGATCTGCAGCATAAAATTTCGGGATATATTCGGAGTTATATGCCCCGTATCCCTTAAGGGACGATATGATCATCCAGTAGAACGGGAACAGGACGATAAGACCCCAGAAGCCGAGGAATGTATATTTTACGACATTCAGGATAATGTCCTTTGTCTTTCTCGATTTCACGTCTTACACCCCCTTTACAACACTCTTTTTGCTCACCATAAGGTTGATACAGGTAATGGTGAGTACAATACAAAAGAGTATCAGTGCTGCCGCCGAGGCATATGAGGGATAGCCACCGCTGCTTCCGTACAGCATATCATAGATATATCCTACAAGTGTGTTCATCTGAGCCGCATTAAGGTCGGTACCGAAAAGTGCCACAGCATCGCTGTATGCCTTAAATGCTCCGATAAATCCGGTGATCACCAGATAGAATATCATCGGGGATATCATGGGAAGGGTGATCCTTGTGAACACTCTCCACTTGGGAGTCGAGTCTATCTTGGCCGCTTTATATAAATCATCCTTAACGCTTGCAAGTGCTCCCGTCAGTATCAGTATCTTAAAAGGCATAACTATCCAGACGGTGTATATACAGAGCACAAGCATCTTTGCCCAATAAGGGCCATCTATAAAATCCACCGACTCCCCGCCGAAGAAGTTGATGAGGAGATTCACCATACCGTCGGAATAAGCGGTCTTTTTAAAAAGGATCATGAAAACAAGACCTACAGCTAATGTATTGGTAACATAAGGGAGAAAGAAAACCGTCTGGAACAGCTCTCTTAACTTCTTTATCGAGCTTAATGCCATAGCTATAAGCAACGCCGTGCCTGTGGACAGGGGTACCGTAATGATGACCAGGATAAACGTATTCTTTAAAGCCTGCAGAAAATATGTATCATGCAGGACGTAAGAATAATTATACCAGCCCGTACCGTTATGTGTCTGAGAAGCAAAATTGTAGCCCTCTTCAAAGGAATATATAAGTACGTCGATCAAAGGATAGATCATGAATATGCCTAAAAATATAATAGCCGGTAACAGGTAAAGCCAGCCCTTAAGATTGTTCTTTTTCATACAACATCCTCTATACTTTCTTTAAGCAGTCTAACTGTCATATGCTTTTCAGTAATATATCCTCTCTCCGCTTTCAGCATCAAAGATATGCGTTTTAGCGGGCTTGACTTTGAATCTGATACTTCCCGCTGCAGTGTCAATGCGGGTTTCAGCACTTACAATCGAACGAATCTCAACATTCTCACAATCCTTATGATCCGAAACTATCGTTGTATCTCTTCCCATGACCTCAAGTCCTTTAAGCGATACTTCAAGTTCACCCTTTTCATCCGGAATAAAGCCTTCAGGCCTGATACCTACATATACCTCCCCGTCTTCTGCCTTCTCAGCCTTGAGTATCGCATTGTCTCCGATATAGATCATATGCTTTTTAACTCTGCCCTTAAATACATTTATAGGAGGTGTACCGAGGAACTTGGCTACAAAAAGATTGGCAGGATCGTCATAGACCTCCTGGGGCTTACCTATCTGATGGACACGTCCGTCCTTCATGACAACTATCAGGTCGGAGATACTCATGGCCTCCTCCTGATCATGTGTGACAAATATAGTGGTAACCTTAGTCTCCCTCTGGATCCTTCTTATCTCTTCCCTGGTCTGAAGCCTGAGTCTCGCATCAAGATTGGACAACGGCTCATCAAGCAGAAGAACCTTGGGTGCTTTAACTAAAGCTCTTGCTATGGCTACTCTTTGCTGCTGTCCGCCTGAGAGCTCGTTAGGCTTTCTCTCCATCAGGCCGTCTATCTGTACGAGTTTTGCCGCCTCAAGCGTTTTCTCGAGCATTACTTCTTTTGTGAGTTTCCTTTCACCCCTGAAATTCTGCAGAGGGAACATGATATTCTGCTGGACGGTAAGATGGGGGTAAAGGGCATAATTCTGGAATACAAGGCCTACTCCCCTGTCCTCCGGAGCCATATCCGTCACATCGGTATCTCCGAAAAACACACGTCCTTCGGTAGGCTTTTCTAGTCCCGAGATCAGGTTAAGCGTAGTGCTTTTTCCGCAGCCTGAAGGTCCGAGCAGTCCCACAAGCGTACCGTCCGGTATCTCAAAGCAAAAATTGTCAACCGCTGTTACCTCAGTCTTGATCTTCTTGTTCCTGTTAGGAAATCTTTTTGTAAGTTTATCAAGTACTACCTTCATATACCCTCCGCATCTGTACATCTTTTTTAAAAAAAAGGCTCTTGGTGTTAACCAAAAGCCTTAATGTATTTAGTTCATTTAGATTATTCGATGATGGTAACAACCTTACCTGAACCAACTGTTCTACCACCCTCACGGATAGCGAAGCCAAGTCCCTGCTCCATAGCGATGGGATGGATAAGTTCGATGGTCATCTCGATGTTATCGCCGGGCATACACATCTCTGTGCCTGCAGGAAGCTCTGTAACACCGGTAACGTCAGTTGTTCTGAAATAGAACTGAGGTCTGTAGTTGTTGAAGAAAGGAGTATGACGTCCACCCTCGTCCTTAGTAAGAACGTAAACCTGAGCGGTAAACTTCTTATGGCACTTTACTGTACCGGGCTTAACGAGAACCTGTCCTCTTTCGATATCTGTTCTGTTTACACCACGAAGAAGGCAACCGATGTTATCACCAGCCTGGCCCTCATCAAGGAGCTTACGGAACATTTCAACACCTGTAACAACAACCTTACGGGTCTCTTCCTTAACACCAACGATCTCAACTTCGTCAGATACATGAACAACACCACGCTCTACACGGCCGGTAGCAACTGTACCACGACCTGTGATAGAGAATACGTCCTCAACGGGCATAAGGAAAGGCTTATCTGTATCACGAACGGGATCAGGGAAGTACTCATCTACTGTATGCATAAGTTCAAGGATCTTGTCGCCCCACTCTCCTGAAGGATCTTCAAGAGCTTTAAGAGCTGAACCACGAATGATAGGACATCCTTCGAATCCGTACTCTTCAAGCTGCTCAGTGATTTCCATCTCAACGAGCTCTAAGAGTTCTTCATCATCAACCATATCACACTTGTTCATGAAAACAACGATCCTCGGAACACCAACCTGACGTGAAAGAAGGATGTGCTCCTTTGTCTGAGCCATAACACCGTCGGTAGCAGCTACTACGAGGATAGCGCCGTCCATCTGAGCAGCACCGGTGATCATGTTCTTAACGTAGTCAGCATGGCCGGGGCAGTCAACGTGTGCGTAATGTCTCTTCTCTGTCTCATACTCAACGTGAGCGGTTGAAATTGTTATACCACGTGCTCTCTCTTCGGGAGCCTTGTCGATCTTATCGAACTCTACGAACTCACCAAGTCCAAGTCTCTCATGAAGAGTCTTGGTGATGGCTGCTGTTAAAGTGGTCTTACCATGATCAACGTGACCGATGGTACCAATGTTACAATGGGGCTTAGTTCTTTCGAATTTTGCTTTTGCCATTTCTAAATTTCCTCCTTAAAATATGCTCTTTCTAGAGCTAATGATATTGCCGGCAGCATGTGTCCGGTTATGCGGTGCTGCCCATTAGCATATGTTGGGAGTCAAAACCGCTCATATGCTACATTATATTGCAAATTTTAAAATATTTCAAGTAAAATTTTTAAATACTTAAAAAATAATTACTTTCCTGTCTTCTTATCAAGAACCTTCTCCTGAACGCTCTTAGGAACGGGCTCATATGTTGAGAAGAACATCGAGAATGCTCCACGGCCCTGGGTCTTTGAACGAAGGGTTGTGGTATAGCCGAACATCTCGGAAAGCGGAACGAAACCACGGATAAGCTTGGTTCCGTTGATATCCTCTGTACCCTCGATACGTCCACGACGTGAACTGATATCGCCGATAACATCACCCATGTAATCCTCGGGAACAGTGATCTCAACTCTCATGATCGGCTCTAAGAGCACGGGATTAGCCTTCTGCATAGCCTCCTTGAACGCCATGGAACCTGCGATCTTGAATGCCATTTCTGAGGAGTCAACCTCGTGGAATGAACCGTCATAACAGTTAGCATGAACACCGAGTACGGGATATCCGCCAAGGATACCTGACTTCATGGCATCTTCGATACCTGCGGATACTGCGGGGATGTATTCCTTAGGAATAGCACCGCCTACTACTGTTGACTCGAACTCGTAAGTCTTGTCACCGTTAACATCCATAGGTGTGAAGATAACCTTACAATGACCGTACTGTCCACGACCACCGGACTGCTTAGCATACTTGGAATCAACCTCAACCTCTTTGGTGATACCCTCTTTATAAGCAACCTGAGGTGCTCCGACATTTGCCTCTACGTGGAATTCACGAAGAAGTCTGTCTACGATGATATCAAGGTGAAGCTCACCCATACCTGCGATGATGGTCTGGCCTGTCTCGGCATTGGTAGTAACACGGAATGTAGGATCTTCTTCAGCAAGCTTTGCAAGAGCTTCGCCCATCTTGTCCTGACCTGCTTTGGTCTTAGGCTCGATAGCGATATCGATAACGGGCTCCGGGAACTCCATGGACTCTAAGATAACGGGATGCTGCTCGTCACAGATGGTATCACCTGTGGTAGTATATTTAAGACCTACTGCTGCAGCGATATCTCCTGAGTATACCTTATCAAGTTCCATACGCTTGTTAGCGTGCATCTGAAGGATACGTCCTACTCTTTCCTTCTTGTTCTTTGTAGCATTTAATATGTAAGAACCTGTATTCATTGTTCCGGAATAAACACGGAAGAATGCAAGCTTTCCTACGAAAGGATCGGCCATGATCTTGAATGCAAGAGCTGCGAAAGGCTCTTCATCTGAAGACTTTCTGTGTACTTCGTTGCCATCCATATCGGTACCCTTGATATCTGCTACATCTGTAGGAGCAGGAAGGTACTCGATAACAGCGTCCAACAGCTTCTGAACACCCTTGTTCCTGTAAGCTGTACCGCAAAGTACAGGGATAATGGTGCCCTCGATGGTAGCCTTACGGAGAGCTTTCTTTAAAGCCTCTGTAGAAGGCTCCTCGCCGCCTAAGTACTGATCGATAAGCTCGTCATCGGTCTCACAGATCGACTCGATCATCTTCTGTCTGTACTCTTCTGCCTGATCAGCCATATCTGCAGGTATATCACCTACGGTAATATCCTGACCCTTCTCATCATTATAGATATATGACTTCATTTCGAAGAGGTCGATAACACCCTTGAAGGTGTCTTCCTTACCGATAGGAAGCTCTATCGGAACAGGATTCTTTGAAAGTCTCGTACGGATCATGTCAACAACGTTAAAGAAATTCGCACCTGCGATATCCATCTTGTTGACAAATGCCATACGGGGAACGTTATATTTATCAGCCTGACGCCATACTGTTTCAGACTGAGGCTCAACACCGCCCTTAGCACAGAAAACGCCTACAGCTCCGTCAAGTACGCGGAGTGAACGCTCAACTTCTACTGTGAAGTCTACGTGACCGGGTGTGTCGATGATATTGATACGATGCTCTAAGGCCCCTGCCTTAGGCTTCGTGAACTCCTCCAATGTCCAGTGACATGTGGTAGCGGCTGAAGTGATGGTAATACCCCTTTCCTGTTCTTGCTCCATCCAATCCATTGTAGCAGTACCTTCATGAGTATCACCGATCTTATAATTGATACCGGTATAAAAAAGAATTCTCTCTGTAAGTGTGGTCTTTCCGGCATCGATATGGGCCATGATACCTATATTTCTAGTTCTATCCAACGGATATTCTCTTCCAGCCAAATTGATTTACCCCCTTACCATCTAAAATGAGCAAATGCCTTATTAGCCTCTGCCATCTTATGCATATCTTCCTTACGCTTTACAGCATTGCCAGAATTGTTAGATGCGTCGATGATCTCGCCTGCAAGTCTGTCAATCTGGGTCTTCTCGCCTCTCTTGCGTGAGAAAAGTGTCATCCAGCGAAGAGCTAAAGCCTGACGTCTTTCAGCTCTAACCTCGATAGGTACCTGGTAGGTAGCACCGCCGATACGGCGTGCCTTAACTTCGAGTACGGGCATGATGTTGCCCATAGCTGCCTCAAATACTTCCATAGCGTCCTTACCGGTCTTTTCAGCTACCTGCTCAAAAGCACCGTAGACGATCTTCTGTGCTGTACCCTTCTTGCCATCAAGCATGATGTTGTTGATGAGCTTTGTTACAACCTTGCTGTTGTAAATAGGATCAGCTAATACATCTCTTTTTGGTGTATGTCCTTTACGTGGCACGTTACTTCCCTCCTTAATGAATTTGCGGTATATGTTTTACCGCCATTAGATCATAGGTACTCACATTCTGTGTCAACATGCTCGAACTTAATTTATTATCAAATCTGCCTGAATCCGAAAGATCCATCAGCGCCCGCTCTTGAAAAATCAAGCCAAACATTGCGTTAAATATGAGTTGTGTTTAATTGTAGTTACTTATTTATTTCTTCTTAGGTCTCTTTGCACCGTACTTAGAACGGGCCTGCATACGCTTTGCAACGCCTGCTGTATCAAGAGTTCCACGGATGATATGATATCTGGTACCGGGAAGGTCCTTAACACGGCCGCCACGTACAAGAACAACGCTATGCTCCTGAAGGTTATGTCCTTCACCGGGGATATAGCTTGTTACTTCCATACCGTTTGAAAGACGAACTCTGGCGATCTTACGAAGAGCTGAGTTAGGCTTCTTAGGTGTAGTGGTCTTAACTGCTGTACAAACGCCGCGCTTCTGGGGTGAAGACATATCAAATGACTTCTTTGTTAAAGAGTTGAAGCTTACCTGAAGAGCAGGAGCGGTCGACTTCTTTTCAACAGTCTGTCTGCCTTTTCTAACTAACTGATTAAATGTAGGCATTAATTTTTCCTCCTTATATTAATATGTATTAATTGCGGGAGCTGACACTTTCTGAAAAAATTGCGTAACAAATAACGCATCAAAAGTGCGCACAAAGTGGATTATACAAAGAAATTTCGGGAATGTCAAGAAATTTTTTCTGATTTTTATATTTATAGGTAGAAACCGGGTAAGAAAGAGTCTAAAAAAGTGTCATCCAGAACTTTAGTGAAGGATCTTTACACTTTAAAGTCTTAAGATTCTTCGCTGCGCTCAGAATGACACCATAGTTATAATTTAAGCAGTTACGATTGCATTTGCGGCCTGCAGTCCGAATTTCTCAACTGCATTTTCGCGCATCTTGTATTTTAATATCTTGCCGGCAGCGTTCATCGGGAACGAATCTACGAAATCAACGTATCTCGGGATCTTATGCTTTGCCATGTTCTTTCTAACATAGTCCTTAAGCTCGTCCTCGGTCATGGTCTCGCCCTCTTTTAAGATGACACATGCCATGATCTCCTCGCCATAGTCACGGTCCGGAACGCCGATTACCTGAACATCGTCTACCTTCGGATGTGTATAGATGAATTCTTCTATTTCCTTAGGATATATATTCTCGCCGCCACGGATGATCATATCCTTGATACGGCCCGTGATCTTGAAGTTGCCTTCAGGAGTACGTCTTGCGAGATCTCCTGTATGAAGCCAGCCGTTTTCATCGATAGCTGCTGCGGTTGCCTCGGGCATCTTGTAATATCCCTTCATTATATTATAACCGCGCGCTACAAACTCGCCGTCCACGTTGTCAGGCAGGTCTGCGCCGGTCTCAGGATCGACTATCTTACATTCTACTCCGTAGAAAGGTCCGCCTACGGTATTAACTCTGACTTCGAGCGAGTCGGTAGTCTTGGACATCGTACATCCGGGTGAAGCCTCGGTCTGACCGTATACGATTACGATCTCGGTCATGTTCATCTTGTCTACAACTTCCTGCATAACCTTGATAGGGCAGGGGCTGCCGGCCATGATACCGGTACGCATATGTGAAAAATCGGTTTTGTCGAAATTCTCATGTCCGAGCATGGCTATGAACATTGTAGGTACACCGTGGAATGCCGTGATCTTCTCACGGTTTATACAGTCAAGGCCCTTTCTGGGTGAAAATGCAGTGATAGGGCACATAGTAGTACCGTGTGTCATGGATGCGGTCATAGCCAGAACCATGCCGAAGCAGTGGAACATAGGCACCTGGATCATCATCCTGTCGGCTGTGGAGAGATCCATGCCGTCGCCGATGGTCTTGCCGTTATTAACGACATTGTAATGTGTAAGCATTACGCCCTTGGGGAAGCCTGTGGTACCTGAAGTGTACTGCATATTTGCTACATCATGCTTGTTGATGAAGCGGCGTCTGAATTCCACTTCCTTTTGGGATACGGTGGTCGAGAGCGCCACAGCCTCCTCCCATGTATAGCAGCCGGGATGCTTGTCTCCTGCCACTACGACATTTTTAAGGAAAGGAAGTCTTTCCGAATTAAGCTCGCCGGGCTTGGAATCCTTTAACTCGGGACAAAGCTCATTGATGATCTCGCAATAATCGATATCCTTGTATTTCTCGATCATGACAAGGGTATGTGTATCGGACTGACGGAGCAGGTATTCTATCTCGTGTACACGGTATGCGGTATTAACGGTTACAAGTACCGCTCCGATCTTGGTAGTAGCCCAGAAGGTGATATACCACTGGGGTACATTGGTAGCCCATATAGCTACATGATCGCCGCGTCTTACACCCATGGCTATAAGGCTGCGGGCAAATGTATCTACATCATTTCTGAATTCTATATAAGTTCTGGTATAATCAAGCTCTGTATATCTGAATGCATACTGATCGGGGAATTCCTTGCACATCCTGTCAAGTACATCAGGGAAGGTCTCATCGATCAGATGATCTTTAGGCCATACATATTTTCCGGTATGAGTCTTATTGTCCTGAAGAAGCTCCTGCTTTTCCTGACGGTATGCAGACATATAGTGTGCAAAATGAGGGAACGCGATAGCTGCATTCTGAAGGCCCTTATCCCAGCGTTTTACCCACTCTAACGAAGCATAGCCCGAGTATCCTATCTCTGCCAAAGAAGCGAAAATACTCTTTAACGGCATATCACCCTGTCCCATAAGCTTATACTTGGGCTTTCCGTCCACCATAAGACTGTCCTTTACATGGACGTGCTTTATGTACTGGCCTATGTTTTTAACGGTCTCCTCAGGGGATTCCTCCATATATCTGTAAGGATGATGTATATCCCAAAGTACGGCTACCTTAGGACTTCCTACTTTATCTATAAGACGCTTTAAGCGCATGGTATCGGAATATACGCCGTTAGTCTCGACTAAGAGCGTGATATTATCATATTTTTCAGCATAAGAAGCCAGTTCCTTTAATACTCCTGCCACATACTCATCGTCCACATCGGCTATGGGCTCGGGCTCTTTATCGGCTAAAAGCCTTATATAGGGTGTGCCGAGTTTATCGGCAAGTGCCATATAATCGGTCACTTCCTTGATGCAGGCATCCCTGTTCTCTTCCTCTTTAAGTGCGCAGCCGGTATCAAGACACGGTATCTCCAGTCGCAGCTCTTTTAGTTTCTTTATGGTGGCATCGATCTTTGATGCACTGAACACTTTGGCATTTACTGCTGAGATCTCATCTCCTATACCGCGGATCTCGATGCCGTCAAAGCCAAGGTCCTTAGCCATAGAATAGATATCCACCCAGTCAAAATCAGGAGTTGCGATGGTTGAGAAACTGATCTTCATTGTTGTGTCCTTTCTATCTTAGCTTGCCCTTATACGGTAAGCCGTCAGAACATGCTGACTGATGATATGATAAAAATAAAAGCGGCCCAGATCAATCTGTGCCGCATTACAATAAACCTTTTTTATCTACAAGTTTAATGCATCACAAACCGACCTTACTTTTCCGATAAAAGTAAAGCTAAATCGAGTAGGAGTAGGTTTGCTGAATATACTCGGTTCATGTGATGCTCCGTTTCTTTATTCAACCGTATGGTTTTCAATACCTTACGATCGGTTTTAATCAACAACAAAGGGTATTATAATCACTTCTTTTTTATTTGTCAATAAAAATTTTTCTATACCTGCGATCATTTTTTACACATTTTCATTTCTTAATGCATCGATAGTATTATCCTTTTTTATCTTCCCCGAGGCATAGAGCATGGTAACGAATACCACGATAAATACTGATACCGCAGCTATGACTATGCTGTACCACGATATGGAGAAGGGTATGCCGAATGCCCTGTTTGTGATCTTATATACTATATAGGTGACCGGTATCGATAGGGGGATACCGATAAGGATGCTCTTCAACCCGTATATAAGGCACTCGATATTTAATATCTTGGTCACGCCTTTATTGGACAGTCCCATGGATTTAAATATCGCAAACTCCCTGCGGCGGAGTGCCACATTGGTGGAGATGGTGTTAAATACGTTGGTTATGGATACCAGAGATATAAGTAGGACAAACCCGTAAGCAAATACGCTCACTATCCTTCCTATCATACGCCTTCCCTGGATTTCGTTATCATAATTAAACAGTCCCGAGGTATCTTCTCCGTTTAGGATAAGGAGCCTGTTTATATCAGACTCGGAGTGCTGTGAATTGTTACTGAAGATATGGAATGTCGTATCGGAGGCCGATTTACGTATTTCTTCATCCATCGCACTGTATGGCATCAGGATACATGCAGAGTCAGAAAAAACATAGTCCTTATCATTTGTTATGCCTACTACATCAATATCAAACTCTTTAAGTAACTCCGAATATTTTATAAACGTGATCCTGTCAAATATCTTTAACTCTTCCTCAGTAAAGGGCACCGCTTCTTCAGCTAAAGCGCCTAAAGGCTCGGGTTCATATGTACCATGAAGTTCCTTCATCAAAAGTTCTTTCAATTTAGCATCGGCAAGCATATATCTGGCATCATCACCGGTTATTTCCCAGTAATCTGCTTCGTTCTCCTGATCGATAAACGCACAATATATTTCCCCGTTTTCATCTACCACCTGATTGACTATAGACAGTCCCGGAACAGAGAATTCATTTGACCAATTTACCGTAAACCTTAAAGGGATCTTATCTTCATCTGTAAACTTATACTCAACTTTTTTCAGATTCCCGTTTTCATCCCCCGTATAATATGTGCCCGTATTAAATATCACGGCGGGCTTAGCACCGGAAGTAACGCCGTCTATGCTTATATTCTCTTTTTTCAGCAGTTTGTTAAAGCTTTCGTCATCGATAAAATAGATGTCTGCATTAGTATGGTAATAATAATCCAGATAATCTCCGTCTTCCATCGCTTCAACATCAAAGTCTTCCGGCACGGCTTCGCCATCCCTGTTTATCAACTGGTATGAATAAATATTTTTTACACCTATAACATCTCTTACATCCTCAGCCGACGAAAGCAAATCTTTCATTTCGCTTTCATTATCGATAGGGTCCATATCCCCGCGGACATTGAAAAATATCAGCGAAGTATTCCCGATATTGAACTCCATATCCGTAGCACCCTTAAGGTACGAGCAAAATGAAGACGCTGCGATAAACAGTATTATGCTCACCGAAAGAGAGACTATGGTAGCACGGTATTTTCTGCGGTTGCGGCTGTAATTTTTTGAAGCGAGCATCCCCTCCGCACCGAAAAGCTTTGTAAGGAGCCTGGATCCTTTTACCTTGTTTTTCTTAACCTTTATATCGGAAGACTGTCTGACCAGATCTATCGGAGAGACTTTTGAGGCCCTCAGTGCGGGTATGGCAGCCGAAAGTATCGTGGATACCAGTACTACTATCACTCCTACTATCAAAAGCGGGATATTTATAACGATACCGATCTTAACCGTTTCCGATGAGAATCCGAGCACACTCTTAAAAAATAACGAGAAAGCATTTTCAAGCAGCCAGAAGGTGGCACCCATGCCGATACAGCCGAGTGCCAGTCCCAAAGGTACCGACGTGATGCACTCGAAAAAAGCCTCGTAGAAAACGGTTTTTCTGATCTGCTTTTTTGTAGCACCGACGGACTTTAAGATTCCGATCTGCCTGGTTCTTTCATTTATCGAGATAGAGAAGGAGTTATAAACAAGTGAGATACTTCCGAACAGGATGAGTGATATGAGCAGCACGATAAACCCGTTCAAAAAAAGCATGACCGATTTGCTGCCCATCCCACCGTAAAGAGCTACCAGCTCGCTGTTTTTATTGATGGTAATACCCTTATGTTCCTTAACGAACCGAATGGCAAATTCATTATATTTTGCAGGATCTTTTACCCTGAAAAGTACTGACCTGTTACGCATGGGCTCATCGTCAAAGGTCCCTTTTACAAGATCGGGTTCAGCTAATTGCACGATGGCAGTGTATCCCGGGCAGATATAATCCTCGACATGATATGACAGGCGGTCCATGATACCGCACACGGTATATGTCCTGGTCTCAGCCCCCTTATCAAGCAGCATTTCGCCTTTTTTATACTTGGTGTTTTCAGTGAGCATCTCTCCGTCCAGCCATCTTATGCCAAATGTAACGGTGATGGTATCTCCTATATCATACACAACATTACCGTTAGTCGCCAGATGCTCAGGGATAAGTATCTCATCCGCTTTTTCCGGATAACGCCCCGATATGATATTTATATTCAGGAAGTCCCTGATATTATCAGAAGCCCCTTTAACAATGAGGTACGGCTTTGTACTGTTAAAACTCCCTATCTCCATCCAGCCTAAAGTCTCAAGCTCGGCATGATCCTCCAGCCTGTCATCGGAGATCAGGTCGTATTCGGTGTCAAGGTCTAAGTTAAAGGCATACCCGTGATGGTTGCCGTAGGTTTCTTTCATGATATTACGCAGATACTCAAGTCCGCTGAAGCCGCCTTCTATGACTGCAGTCACCAATGCCACCGAAAGCATGATGCCTGCTATGGTCATGATGGTACGGACTCTGTTATTCTTTAAATTACGCAGTACGTATGTTTTAAATATATTCATGTTGTTCCTCTGTGTGTATTATAGGATGAGGTGTCATGATTTAACGCGGATCCTCTCATCCTTTACGATCCTGCCGTCCTCAATGGCTATGATACGGTCTGCCTGTAACGCTATCGATTCATCATGCGTTATGACTATCAAAGTCTGGTTAAATCTGGTATTGGAATATTTTAAGAGATTCACTATCTCCTGACTGTTCTTGGAATCAAGGTTACCTGTAGGCTCATCCGCAAGCACTACCGCGGGGGCATTCATAAGTGCCCTGCCGATGGATACCCTCTGCTGCTGTCCGCCCGAGAGCTGGTTCGGAAGGTTTTCGCGTCTGTCCTGAAGCTTTAAGATATCCAAAAGCTCCTCTAATCTTTCCTCATTTACCTTTCTTCCGTCCATGAGCACCGGAAGTGTTATATTTTCAACCACGTTAAGTACCGGTATAAGATTGTAGAACTGATATACAAGGCCTACATATCTGCGACGGAATATGGCAAGCTTTTCCTCATCCTGTGCATACACATCCTGTCCGTCCATATACACCTTTCCGGACGTAGGTCTGTCTACGCCGCCCAAGGTATGTATAAGTGTGGATTTTCCGGAACCCGAAGGGCCTATGATAGCGAGGAATTCACCTCTTTCCACAGTGAATGACACATCGTCAAGTGCCTTTACCAGGGTGCTCCCCGAGCCGTATTCCTTTGTTAAATGTTCTACACGAAGTATTTCCATGGTTGTTATTGCATGAGCGGTAAGGCTCATGTTCCTTTCTGAAAACTAATTACATTCAGATAAATAATAAATTGTGAAAGTGACAGTGCGGTGACAAAATCAAACAATTTTCAAAAAAAATTACAATCCCGGGATCTTATCGATCCAGGGACTGTAAATATTCATCCAAAGTATTAACTTTAATCTTTATTATGCCGTTTTCTTCTTCCCTGAACGGCATATATGCATTTTTAAGTCTGTACAGTTCACCGCTGTCCGGACAGTATGCAGAAAATCCGTAGAAATCAGCCTGTTTTTTCCAGGTTTTGGTATTTAAGATAATGACCGCGCCCCTGGAGGTAACAAAGAATGCCCTGTTTCTTGCAGGATCTTCATAGATACTTAAGTTTAATGTTACCGAACTTGCACTGGATTCATTAGCAAAACCGCCTTCAAATACCACTTCACCGGTCTTGGTATCGAATATATACAATATCCTGCTCTTTGTCCAAACTGCCAGATTTGCATCGTTGTTCAAAAAGCTTATATTGGCAATATCACTTATCCCGTATGCTATCTGTATCTCTTTTATAAGCTCGCCGTTCGTACCGCTCACCATTCTTATGACACCGTCGGTTCCGAAGATAAGAAATGCCTTTTCTTTTTCACATACAACTATCAGCCTTTCCTCCGGCAGTCCGGGGCCACGATCTTCCGCCACTCCGGTGTTTCCGTCAGCTGTATTGATCCAGAGGTAAGATGAAAACGTACTTTCGTCATTGCTTAATGCGGCTACGATCAATCCGTTAGAACCGGCACTGAGTTTAGTATACTTTACCATGCCGTTTTTAGTCAGTGGCATAAATCCTTCAGGAATGGCTGCCGTCTGTATATCACCCTCCCCTATACGCCACTTAATGACATATTCGGGTTCCAGTACGTTAAAATTCTCCGCATTACATATCGCTACATAAAGCATTTCACCCGAGTCAAGCAATGCATATGCCGAAGTGAGCAGTGTTTCATTAGGAAATGCATCATAACCCTTTCCGGTCTCAAGATCATAAGTCCCTATAAATGTTGTGCCGAATCCGAATGTAAAATGTTTGCCGTCCGACCACATTTTAGCTCCGTTTGCCATGGATGCTGCACGGAGAACTCCGTCTCCGTCACTTGTATCTATATCATATGAAGCTTTTACACTGTCATCCGACGTATCAACTATTTTAAGCTTTACCAGATTGGTCTCTAAAGTATGCCAAATAGCCAGCATGCCGTCCGTAATATATTCCAGCCTGTAACGGCTCTTTTCGGTATCTTCTTTTTTGTCAAACCAGTCCACTTCCGCATACGCTTTATCTATATCAGGTCTTAATACATATACCGCATGCGGATTAGCAGCCGTAACCTCTACAAGCAGGGCCGAATCCTTGACCTGAACACCGACGATATCATTCCTGTTTAACATATAATCATCGGATATAGCCATGTGAGTGATCAGGTTCTTATCGGATAGGAAAGCTTTGGTCACGCCGTGCGCTCCGTAATATATTGACTGCGAACCGTCATCGGTAATGTACGCATACATACCCATATCATGGTTTACATAAGTCAGATTAAGCACTCTGGCACCCGAATCCATATTCAGTCTGGTAAAATCTTTCTCCGAAAGGCTGTATTCTGCGATCACTGCCTCACAACTGAAGGCAATCCTGTCATTATAGCGCTCAAATGTTGACTTATATGCCTTATAGCTTTCTCTGGCAGGAAGAACATAATCGATCTGATAACCTAATGTGTTATTCCCTTCCCCGTCAAATTCCTCAACCATAATGCATTTTATATTACTGTCATAATGAACAACGGTAAGAAGACCGTCATCACCGTATTCCATTCCTATGACAAAAGGATATACCCTTGACTTCATGGCATCCTCATCATACACCTCGCGTATGATCTTTACCTCATCTTTTTCCAGGTCGGCAACAAAAATACATGATGTGTCAGAGCTTAATAAGCCTTTGTTATAATATACCATGGCAGCCAGCTTTTTCCCGTCATCGGAAAAGACTCCGCAGTTTTCACCGGATGCAAGAAGCTGGTTTCCGCCAAAAACATTGCCTAAAGGTATCTCTTTTGTGACCTTTCCGTCGGCGGTATTAAGCAGCATCAATCTGTCTTCACTTGAAGAGTCTGTTATATCTGACCCCACTATCACTGCCAGGGTCTTATTATCTTTAGTAAATACATGGAAATCGGTATACATGATCGAACCGAGGTTCTGGCTCCAGACCTCGCTTCCGTCTTCGATTGAAAGCGCAGTCACTTCTTCACCGGAAAGACAAAGCAAAAGTCCGTATTCACTCAGCTCTTTCAAGCGCTGCTTGTCAGCGGTAAAATAATCATGAGCACATTTTGAAGAGCCTTTCCAGATGAGATTGAGGCTCTCAGAATCATAACAACGAACGAAACCTCTTCCATCAAGTACATAGATACGGCTTTCATCATCTGATAAAAGCAGCCCCTCAATATTTTCATCATGTTCGATAACGCTTACAGTCCTGAATGCGCTGCTGTAATGCAGGGATCCGAGCGCCCGGGTCAGCAGATACTCGGCGTCATCGGCAAATGCCTCTCTTCCTTCTTCTGTTGATATGGATTTAACGGCACATTCAAGTGCGGCATTCAGATCGCCTTTTTCATACAAAAGCTCGCCCTCTCCGAGCAGGGCCTCCGCTTCTTTGATCCTCAGCTCTTTGTTTTTCTGTTTGATATCCTCATACTGAGCTGTTATTTCTTTATTCTGTTCGGATATCTCCCTGTTCTGGTCAGATATCTCTTTATTCTGATCTTCTATCGTTTTATTCTGCGCCAGGATTTCCTCATACTGGTTCGTGATCTGCTCATTCTGTTCCTCTATCTTTACATTCTTCATATAGATAGAGATACAGTATCCGAGTGCCACAACGGCAGCCACCGATACGAGAGCTATGATGCAGTGCAGGTTATGTCTTTTTTCTCTCTGCCACAACGAATCAAAGGGTACCCCCATGATGGCAGCATACAGACGGACTGCCTCCTTATGCATCCTGCTTCTCTTAAACTTATTGTCAACACCGGTAAGATTGGCTGCAAGAGGTTCTACCATTCCGGTCACATTGCCATCCTCATCGTAGATGGTCGTGATAAGTTTCGGGAACGAAGTATCCGGTGTCCCGTCGACAAGTACGGCTATCACATGGGAACGGTCATGATGCTCAAGGAAATACTTGATCTCTCTTTCCACCCATATCGACTCAGGAGTATCCGGTGTGCATACTACGATCAGATAATCAGTATTATCAAGTGCCGTGCAGATACTGTCGGTAAGGTTGCTCGATACAGGCAGCTCTTCCTCGTCCCTAAATACCTTGCCCAGCTTCTTGCCGCCCCAGCTTTCCCTAAGCTCTCCGGGTACGGTATAGCGCTCGATCATGGTATGCAGTTTTTTAGCCACATATTTATCAAGTTCTTTATGTCTGTAGCTTATAAAAGCACAGTATTTTCTTGTTGTTACCTCACTTTGCACATCTCTTCCCTCATCTTCTTTTTATAATTGTCACTGATAAGTCTGAATACCAGACTCACTGCAAGGCTTATCAGCGAAATGCTGATGCCGATGGTCGCCACCGTGCCCATGCAGCTGCTCGCCTACTACACCTCGGTCAACAAGGGCAACGACGTCGACAAGCCGAGAAACCTCGCAAAATCGGTGACTGTCGAATAGCCGATCGCAGTGTATTTTATACTATTCTCGCATAAAACGCTTTAACATCTGTTGCGTTAAATTCCGCAATACTGCGTTGTCGTCCTTGCAAGGCGTCAGCCTTGCGGCGTCCTCCGCCTTGTTCTGCGAAATTTTCCGCTAACATCTGTTTTAAAGCCTTTTATTTAAGAATAGTATTATAAAGCTGTTTTGCCACGCCGTCGTTATCGTTTGGGTTAAATGATACAGAAAAGCCGCGTAAAAGCAACCCGCCACAGCCTTCCGGTTGTGACGGGTTTTACCTTTTTGGGACATTCAATTTTTGTTCAGCCAGCCATGACACAGATCAATCTCTGTATCTGCTGCCTTTGCCCGCGCGTGCCTTGCGGCGCTTGCGCGAGGAGAGGACCGTAATCAGAATAATCAGCAGCGCGATTATCAAAACCGCCGCCGCAATAACAATGATTAGAGTCAGATTATCCTTGACAAACTTCTCCGCGGAAGAAACGTCGCTTTCGATATCATCGGCGGCGAGAAGGTTTGTTGAGCCCAAATCCAGATCCTCATATTTAACGCTGACTGTTCCCAGC
>CACYIR010000014.1:1602-21957 GCA_902774525.1 uncultured Lachnospiraceae bacterium | reverse complement strand
AGGCCGCGAGATCCTGGACAGTTTTGCTGAAAAACTTGAAGACGTAGCAGTTGTAGAGAAGGCAGCAAAGCTTGAGGGCAGAAACATGATAATGTTCCTGAGCGAAAAGAAGTAATGGCAAAGTAATAAATCAACTTTAAGGAGGAAAGAAAAATGCCGAAGTTAAAGACAAACAGAGCAGCCGCAAAGCGTTTCAAGGCTACCGGCACAGGAAAGATCAAGAGAATGAAGGCTGGTAAGCAGCATATCCTTACCAAGAAGTCTCAGAAGATGAAGAGAAGATTAAGAAAGGGAACCTTACTCGATTCTGCTAATATGACAGCAGCTAAGAAGATGCTGCCTTACATGTAATCAGGCATTATCCATCGATTGGTTTTAAGGAGGTAAATTAAAATGGCAAGAATTAAAGGTGGCTTAAATGCCAAGAAAAAGCATAATAGAGTATTAAAGCTTGCTAAGGGCTTTAGCCAAGAAAAAGCATAATAGAGTATTAAAGCTTGCTAAGGGCTTTAGAGGTGCTAGATCTAAGCAGTACAGGACAGCTAAGCAGGCTGTTATGAGAGCTCTTACAGCTTCATTTGCAGGACGTCGTCAGAAGAAGAGAGATTTCCGTAAGCTCTGGATTGTCAGAATCAACGCAGCAGCAAGAATGAACGATCTTTCTTACAGCAAGCTTATGTATGGTCTTAAGCTCGCAAACATTGACATCAACAGAAAGATGCTTTCTGAGATAGCTATCGCAGATCCCGAGGGATTCAAGAGCCTCGCTGATGCTGCAAAGGCTAAGCTTGCATAAGTTTACAGGCATAAAACATAATGAATTTAATTGAGGAAGCCTTTCCCTTAAGGAGAGGCTTCTTTTTTTTAACTTTTTAATAGATTTTTAATGGTACCTGACCCCTATAAAATTTTTCATATTATGTTTGCATTCGGAAGAAAAAATGGTATACTTATATTGGGTAACCACGAATATAAGTTTTTAGTGGTTAACGATGTAAAAGAGCTGCTTTGTGAGGTCCGGCATGAGACAGAAAATAGAAAGATTTGCTAACGGTATTTTTTCTTACGATAAACCTTTGTTAGAGATTTCCGAGACTGAGATATCCATAAGAGTTATCTCCGGAAAAGAGACAGAGGCTTCTTTTATTGTCAAAAATGACCATGGCTCAAAGGTCAGAGGCTTCTGCCTGTGCGAGAGTGAGTTTATCATACTTAAAAACGAAACCTTCGAAGAAGCTGAAAACGAGGTGTTTTTTACCTTTAACGGAGCAAATCTTGATGCGGACACCACTATCAATACAGAGATACTTGTGATCACCGAATGCGGTGAGGCGACAGTGACTGTAGAAGCCGAGATAGTGGCAGCATATATCGAGACCTCAGTCGGACAGACAGGAAATATATTCCAGTATGCAAACCTTGCGATAAGCAGTCCCATAGAGGCACGTGATATATTCAAGACTGAAGACTTTAAACGGATCATCATAGGCAATTCCCCCGAATACAGGAATATATACAGGAACCTTTCGGGAGCGTCCAATACAGGCCTTGTATTGGAGGAGTTCCTTATTGCGGCCAAGAAAAAATCTCCCATGGAGTTTTCCATAAATGCAACAAAGCTTGTGTATGATGCAGGCGATACATCATTTGTGGATCAGATACTTATCAAAAAGAACAACTGGGGATATTCCCAGCTTAAAGTAGAAGCCGTAGGAGACTTTATAGAACTTGAACGTTCTCTCATATGGACAGAGGACTTTGAGAACAACGAGTTCTCATTAAAGTTTGCCATCAACCCTGAGAAGGCAGGCTACGGTAAAAACTTCGGCCGTATAAGAGTATCCACTTTGGGCGATGAGGTGGATATCCCGATAGAGTGCAATAAGCCTTCGCCTTTCGGAAAGAGCATCAAGGCTGCACACCGTGAAAAGCAGCATATACTGAACCTGGTGATGAACCAGCTTGAACATGAGCTTGAGCATATAGATGACGAGACATTTATAGCAAATGCAGAAAACGGTCTGGACTATCTCAAGGCATTCAGGGATGAAACGGATCTGGAAAAGCTGTACAGGATATATCTGATGTATGTCTCGGGGCAGAAAACTGAAGCCAAAGCTGCTTTTGATGAGATAGAGGAAAGGCTGGACAATACCACCGACTCAAAAGTATATACCGTATCCAGGTTTATCGGTGCCCTGATCAATAACGAAAACATATCGGGGAGTTACGGCCTCGAGCTTAAGAATATATACGATAACGATAAAAAGATGCTGAGCCTCCTTCTATACATGAAGCTTGACGGCAAGGAAAGATTCAGTAAAAAGCAGAGATTCGAAGAGATAAAGAGCTGTTATCTTGAAGGCGAGCACAGCATATTCGGACTCGTAGAAGGTATCAGGCTTATAAGCGTCGATCCGATGCTGCTCAGGGAACTCAGCAGATTTGAGATGGCGGCCTTGAATGAAGGCCTGAAGCTCGGGCTGGTAAACCGTCTGGTGGGTCTTCAGGTATCTTATGTGGCCAACAGGGAGAAGACCACTTCGGCAAAGCTTATACGCCTGCTTAAGCACTTCTATGAGAAGTACCATCAGAAGGAACTTTTAGAGGCAGTATGCTCACATCTGGTACTTTTCGGAAAGACCGGACCCGAGGATTATGAGTGGCTGGAGATGGGCGTAAATGAACAGCTGAGGATCAAGGGACTATACGAGAAGTGCCTTGAGACCGCAGATGTGGATAAAAAGCTGCTTCCCCGTCCGTTACTTAACTATTTTGCTGCAGGCGACGATTTAAATGATTCTTCCGCAGCATCCCTTTATTACAATATAATAAAGTTCTGCGATCCCAGTGACAATATGTACTTAATGTACAGGATAAGGATGGAGACCTTCGCAGAAAAATCACTCGAAAAGGGAGCCTTCAGTCCTGAACTGGCACTTGTGTACGAGAAGATGCTGAGGCCTGAAAACCTTAATGCAAAGCTCATAGCATCACTTCCGTATATTCTGTTCAAACACGAGATCACCACGGACTGGAAGAGAGCCGTACATGCCGCAGTATCCCATAAGGAGCTGAGAGAACCTGATTTTGTCGAGTTCTCCGGGAATAAGGCTGTAGCCGACATATATACCGAGAATCCCGTCATAGTACTTCTTGATAATGAAGGAAACAGATGCATCTCATCTTTTAAGATCGGTATCAGAAAGATGATCAACAGACCCGATCTGACAAAGATCATGCTCGACAAATGCGGAAACGATAAGAGGGTGCTGCTTAACAGACTGGAGTCGGCAAAATACGGTGCGCTTAATGATGAAGCGATCGGACTCTACGCAAAATGTGTGGAGAACGAGGACCTTGAAGAAAACTTCCTGCTTGAATGCAGGCGAGTACTGATAGATTACTATTATGACAACCTTGACGGGGACTTATTGGAGAACCAGCTCGTAAGGGTTAATTTAAAAGATCTTAAAACAAGTGACCGTATAAGCATGATAGAGCTTATGATATTCAGGGAGCTCTACAACCTGGCGTTAAAGAACATGGAGATATACGGCTTCTACGGTATCAGTCCCAAGCGTACGGCAAGACTGTGCGAGATATTTATCCGTTCCAATTCGGAGCAGATAAATACCAGACTGTTCCAGCAGCTGTGCACATACAGCTTTAACCGCTACAGACAGAGCAAGATACTGCTTACCTTCCTTGAGAAGAACTACGAGGGCAATACACAGAAGCTCTACGACCTGTGGACCGTATGCCATGATATGGGCATTGAGACTACGGACCTGGAGGAGAGGCTTCTCCGTACCGCACTCTTTACGGAAAACGACATGAATTTCGTAAAGGAAGTGTTTGAGATATATTACGGGCACTGTTCTTCGGGCAAGCTTGTAAGGGCATATCTTTCATACCTCGCATACGGCAATCTGGTATGCGGCAATATGCTTGATACGGGAATACTCGATATCATGAGGCGTGAAGCCAACTACAGTGAAAATGATATCTGTACTTTGACTTTACTCAAGAATTATTCATTAAGAAAAAGCTTCTCGAGCCAGGAGCGTTCGTTTATCGAATATCAGATAAAGAAGATGGAAAACAAAGGACTTGTTATGCCGTTCTTTAAGGATTTCCCTTCGGAGATACGTATACCCAGGCAGATGAAGGATAAGTATTATGTGGAATACCATTCGGATGCGGGGAAGGATGTAAGGATCAATTACACACTTTTAGGCAGCGAGAATGCCGATGCATTCCGCGAAGAAAAGATGCGTGACATCGGATTCGGTATCTATATCAAGGAATTCATTCTTTTCTACGGTGAGGTGCTTCAGTACTATATCACGGAAAACGGTGAAGAGAATGAGATCATCACCGAAAGCAGGGAGGTTTCACTCGGACCCGAGCATTTCGGAAGCGAGGAATGCCGTTACCATCATATCAATCTTATCATTACCGCAAAAGAGATGAATGATGAAAAGACGGTGATCAAGCTTATAGAGAATTATCAGTTTAATGATTATGCGATTAAGAGACTGTTTGAACCGATCGGAGGGTGAGATAGTTAATGGAATATATAGTCGGAATAGATTTCTGCCGTGATTTCACGCAGCTGTGTTTATATAATTCGACAAATAATTCGGCCGATGCCGTTCATCTTTCAAGCGACAAACAGTCCACCCGCGTAAGGTCGGCAATATCGTTTTCACTTGAACAGAACGACTGGGTGGTATATTCGGTATTGCACGAGCACAGAGCAGGTATAGAGGTTGTGGACAATCTGTACGATCTGGCAATGGGCGGTGAGCCGGTAGTGATAAACGGTACGGAATATACACCTTCCTATGTACTTGAAAGGTTTTTCGCAAGGCTTTTCTACTGCGTCGACCGCGAGATGAATCCTTTGGATATCAAGGGTGTGGTGGTTACCGTAGCGGATAATGACCAGACACTTACGGACAACATATCCGCAGCACTTGAAAGCTACGGTGTGGAAAACGGCAGATACAGGATATGCGACCATATAGAAAGCTTCATGTACTATGTGGTAATGCAGAACAAGGATATCTGGATAAATGATGTGGGACTGTTTGATTTCGGGCAGGAAGGACTAAAGTTTTTTGTCCTTCATTTCGGAAGAAAGCAGCAGCCGCTGGCAGTGGTGGCGGAGAGCACTGATTTTTCCGATACCGTCAGATACTCCATGCTTCAGGAGAAGGATGATATCAGGATAAAATATGCTTTCGAGAGTGTATGCGGTATCATGCTCCACAAGCAGACCGTGTCGGCACTCTATGCAACGGGTGACGGATTTGAAGGTTCGTGGTCGGATGAGATACTTAAAAAGATAAGCACCGGGCGCCGTATATTCAGGGGACAGAACCTGTATGTCAAGGCGGCGGCATATACTTCGCACCTGTTCTTTGAAGGAGGCAGCGAGAACTATCTTGTGATAGGCGAGGATGCCTTAAAGAGCAGCATGGCGTTAAGAGCCGTAAGCGGTAAAGAACTGAAAGAAGTAACCTTCGGCGAAGTCGGACAGAAATACACGCTCGCAGGCGGAAAAGTGGACGTGATACTTGATAACACAAATGAGATCGATTTTATGATACGTAATGCGCTTAAAAAAGATTCATTCTGTGCGATCATGACACTGGAAGCTCTTCCTGTGAGAAAGAACAAGACCAACAGGGTATCCGTGGAGGTAAGGTTCCCTTCAAGGAACGAAGCGGTCGTAACGGTAAAGGATGTCGGATTCGGTAATATCAGAAAGACCGATTTCCGTATATGGGAACAGGTAATCAATCTTTAAGGAGCTCATTTTATGGGTAAGGTAATATTATGTGCGGGGAAAAAAGCCGAGACCCCGCTTGTGGTAAATACGGCCGGGATATACGCCGATACCATCGAAGAATTATGCTATTGCTTAAGACAGAACCTCGACCTTGTGGATTCGGGTGCCGTGGACAGGACCATGGCAGCCTATATCGGGAAGGATCTGGGGCTCCCGGAGCGCGGTGAGCTTTTAGAGCGCCTGATCAACTCCCGGGCATCGTTAAAGGAAAAGCTTATGGCTGTGTTTAACAGCTGCAGTTTTTACGATGAAAACGAGCTGGCAAGAATAGAATCCGAGATAGAAGAACTGTCGAAGATGAGCGGCCTTGAGAGAAGAAAAAAGAGAGCCGACAGGCAGATGGAACAGGGAAAACTCGGGGAGGCAGCATCGGAATACAGGAATATTCTGGCAAGTCCCGCGCAGGATGAGATATCGGAAAAATGCAGAGGCGATATCATGCACAACCTGGCGATATTCGAGATCAGAAGAGGGGACTTTGATGAAGCTGCAAGGCTGTTCCTTGAGGCATACGAGAGTAATGCGAACACCGAATCGTTAAAATCATATCTCTATGTGCTTAAGCTTGCAAAGAACAATACGGGATTTGCGGATGAAGTCAAAAGACTTGAAGTGGATGTAAGGACATATACCGAGATAGAGACTACGATGCATTCCGTAGCGGAAGATTTTGAACAGAGTACCAACTATAATGAGATAAACAGAATGCGTGTCCTCTGGCAGCAGGGAAGGTATTCCGAGGAAAAGAGACTGTCGGGAGAGATCATAGACAGGCTGAAGCTGGTATACAGAAAAGAGAACGAAGAAGGACTGTACGACTGAAAACGGTGCTTATAAGGCCGAAAGCAAATAAAAGGAGGAGGTAATAAGTGGGATTATTCGGAAAAAAATCTAAAAAGAAAGAAACTCGCGAAACCTCCGGACAGTGGATGACGGTCGATGAGGCATTAAAAAAGAGTACGCGGGATTCCGCCGAAAAAGATGTGGATGAGATACTTGACCGCCTGCAGGAACAGCTCAAAAACGCCGACAGGATCCATAACGAGACCATACATGAGTATAATGAGATCGAAAAGCACTTAAGCGATATCAGGATTTTTGAGACTCTGCCCAAAGAGCTCCGTACAAAGATCACGGACCTTGCGGGAAGCATAGACGGATTTGAGAAGCAGCGTCAGCGATACCTTGAAGGGAACAAGATCATATCGGACGAAAAATACAAAAAAATGGAAATGTATGCCGAAGAAATCCCCGAAAAGCTCAAGACCATGGAGGAGCAGGAACGATACCTTATGCTCGTAAAAAACGACATGCGTCAGCTCGAAGGCGAAAAGGGATCGGTCACATATGAAAAAGATGAGGCTGTAAAGAAAAAGAAATTCCTCATAAAGTTTTCGTGCTTCTGTATAGCATTGATGATCGTTATCAGCATAGTGCTGTTTGTGGTAGGAAACAGTACGGGGAAGAGCATGCTCCTGCCGTTTATGGTGATGACGGCGATAGCCTGTGTATACACGGCTTATTTCGTGGTCACGGTCAAAAACTGTGACGATACCGTAAGGAAAAACGAGAAGCTTACCGGAAGGGCAGTGGACCTGCTCAACAGCGTGAAGATAAAGTATGTAAATACAGTAAATGCCCTTGATTATACCTACGAGAAATACGGCTGCAACAGCCATCAGGAGCTTGCCTATATATGGCAGGGATATAAGAGGGAAAAGGAAGAAGAGAAGAAATATAAGAAGAATACCGATCTTCTTACCGCCAGCCAGGATTCATTATCCGATCTGCTTTCTGAAGTAGGATTTAAGCTTCCCAATATGTGGCCGCATCAGGCTGAACTGCTTACGGATACCGGAGCACTCAGGGAATTTGAAGATGTACTTACCGAGAGGCACAGAAAGCTGAAGGCCCAGCTTGATTTCAACCAGAAGCAGAAAGACGGCATGATATCGGATATCAAGGCCTTTAAAAAGAAGTATCCCGAGTATGCCGGGCTGCTCAAAAATATTTAATTTTTTACTTGCACTTTTTATAATATAAGAATATAATGTATGAGGTTTTATTTCAAAAAAAGAAAGGATTAACATTATGTATTCATTTGAGGAAATATTGGCTGAAGATAAAGAAATCGCGACTGCCATATCTGAAGAAATCCAGCGTCAGGACTCACATATCGAGTTGATCGCTTCCGAGAATTTTGTAAGCAAGGCTGTTATGGCTGCTATGGGAAGCCCCCTTACCAACAAGTATGCGGAAGGTTATCCCGGACATCGTTACTATGGCGGATGTGAATTTGTAGATAAGGTAGAGACACTTGCAATCGAGAGAGCAAAGAAGCTCTTCGGATGTACATATGCAAATGTTCAGCCTCATTCGGGAAGCCAGGCTAACCAGGCGGTACAGAATGCATTACTTGAGCCCGGAGACACATTCATGGGCATGAGCCTTGCATGCGGCGGACATCTTTCACACGGAAGCCCCGCTAATATTTCCGGTAATGTATATAATTGTGTATCTTACGGTATAAATGCAGAAGGCTATCTTGATTATGATGAGATCGAGAAGATCGCTTTAGAGTGCAAGCCTAAGCTTATCATCTGCGGTGCTTCGGCATACGCACGTGCTATCGATTTCAAGCGTTTTAGGGAAATAGCTGATAAGGTAGGCGCTTACCTTATGGCTGATATCGCTCATATCGCAGGCTTAGTTGCTACAGGATATCATATGAGCCCCATCCCTTACGCTCATGTAACTACAGCTACAGTTCATAAGACACTTCGCGGACCTCGTGGAGGACTTATCCTTTCAAGCGAGGAGTTCGCTACAGAGCATAAGCTCAACAAGGCAGTATTCCCCGGTATGCAGGGCGGCCCCTTAGAGCATGTTATAGCTGCAAAGGCTATCTGCTTCAAAGAGGCACTTTCACCTGAGTACAAGGAGTACGTAGGACAGCTTGTAAAGAACGCAAAGGTATTGGCAGAAGAGCTTGTAGCACGCGGATTCAATCTTGTATCCGGCGGTACAGACAACCACCTTATGCTTGTTGACCTTCAGAACAAGAATATCACAGGTAAGGATGCAGAGCATCTCCTTGATGCCGTTAACATCACCTGCAATAAGAATGCTGTTCCCAACGATCCTCAGTCTCCTTTCGTTACAAGCGGTATCCGTCTCGGTACTCCCGCTGTTACATCAAGAGGCATGAAGGAAGCCGATATGAAGATCATCGCTGAAGCTATCGATATCTGCGTATCCAATCCCGACGGAGATCATTCCAGAGCACTTTCACTTGTTAAGATGCTTACAGATGCTTATCCTCTTTATTCAAAATAATTTTAGGGGCAGGTATCATATATAATTAACGACTCCAAGCGGGGGTACGGATTATTTCCGTACCCCGCTTTTTTCTTGACAAATCCGTATATTTTTTATATGATTTAATAAATGGGGAATGACAATGATCTAAATGGGGGTGAAGCTGTGGGAAAGAAGAAAAAAGCGGATTCGTCCGATGGAAAAGTGCTTGCGATACTCAAAAAAATCGGCAGCTTCTTCGTGTTTTTAAAGGATAAAATTGTAGAATTCTTTGTATTTCTTAAAGATAAGATCGTGGATCTGTGGGATGTTATTATCGGGAAAAGGGATTACCGTTTCGGTATAAGATATAAGATCCTTATAGGCTTTCTTATCCCGATAGTATTCATAATCGTGATAGGCCTTGCCTCGTATTCAAAAGCAAAGCAGGGTATGAGGGACCGCTTTGAAAAGTCCACCTTAGAAACCGTGAGAATGACCGGTTCACAGATGGAAATGATAACACATTTCATGCAGACAGAGGTATCAAAATATGTCGGCCTTCTTGAGCTGAATAACCTGGCAAAGGGAGCATATGATACAAATCCTACCGAAAAAACCAGAGTTATAAGAATGCTTAAGACTAATATCACAGCCAGCCAGAAGGTTAACCGGTATATAAGCAATCTTTATATCATCCTTAAATCTCCTAACAAAAACATAACTTCAAAAGGAAATAATTCTGACGGTTTTTACGATGAATACTATGATTCTCTCGAAAAGATAGATTCTGCGGGTGACATCAGCAACTGGACGGATATGCATAAGGTGATAGACGATGAGCTTGAGCTTGAGACGGATGGGGAGGATGCGTATCTTTTCAGCTACCAGGCTCTGAATTCGTCGGGCGATGCGGCTGTTATCATCGATGTGTCCAAAGAAAAGCTTCAGGAATTTATAGACAGCCTCGATCTCGGAGAAGGCAGCATAGCCGGTATCATTACCTTAAACGGCAGGGAAATAATCCATAGAAACGGCGATTACCTGAGCGATGACGGAAGAACCGTGTTTGCCGGACGTGATTATTATAAAGAGATTTTAGACAGCGGGGAAATGTTTGGTACAAAAGAGGTGGAGTACGCCGATGAGGAATGCCTGCTGTTTTATTCAAAATGTGAGAACAGCGGCGTGGTTATCTGTGCAATGGTACCTGTTGCGATAATTACGGAGGAAGCTTCATCTATCAGAACGCTTGCGATAGTATTACTTCTGATCGCAGTAGCGGTTGTACTTGTAATAGCATTTATCATTTCAAACAATATACAGAAAAACGTTAAAAACATGTCCAAGAGTCTCGGAAAGGTGGCAGAGGGAGACCTTACCGTAAAGGTCAAAGTCGGCGGGCACGATGAGTTTAAGGACCTGGCCGGAGCCACTACGGAGATGATCTATAATACCAAGAATCTGGTATCAAAGGTAGATCTGGCAGCAGAAGGCCTGTCGGATTCGGCTAAAGAAGTACAGAATGTTTCAAAAACCGTAAGTGACAGATCCTCTAATATATCGAGAGCGGTAGAGGAAATGTCCGAAGGCATGGAGCGCCAGAGAAAATTCGCCGATGAATGTGTGGAAACTACTGAGCGTCTGTCAGCCGAGATTAAAAATGTATCACGCCAGATAGGAATAATCAAAGAGATCATAGCAGGTACGAATGATATGATCAATGAGGGTGTGAGACTTGTGGGATTCCTGGGCGAAAAAGCCAAGGATACGACCGATGCCACAGATTCCGTTAAGGATTCCGTAAGTGCTCTGCTGGATGAGACCGGCAAGATTAATGATTTCGTAAATGTAATAAAGAATATATCTTCACAGACCCATCTGTTATCACTTAACGCTTCGATTGAAGCGGCCAGAGCAGGAGAAGCCGGAAGGGGCTTTGCGGTAGTAGCCGAGGAGATAAGAAATCTTGCTACAGAGTCTGCTAAGTCGGCAGGCGAGATCCAGAAGCTCGTAGACGGTATAAACGTACAGACAGACAGCAGCGCAAACAGTGTAGACGTAGCAAGAAGCATAGCGGATGAGCAGTTTGAGCTTGTAAACAGATCGGTTAAGATATTCGATAACATGAAGCAGTCCATGGATAACTTGAATGAAGAGCTGCTTAATATCGACCAGGCTACCGAAGCGGCAGACTCAAGAAGAGTGGAAGCAGTAGGTGCTGTAGGAGATATTTCAGAGATCATCGGAAAATCGATCGAAAATGCGGAAAATGTCAAGGTGGTACTGCAGCAGCTTAAAAAGGATATCCGTAATCTTGATGTTACTGCTGCAATGCTTGGCAAGAGCATGGATGAATTAAAGAGCGAGGTCAATGTATTCAGGATCTGACATAATATAGGAGGGGACGTCCCCTCCTATAATCTTTAACGGAAGATGTACCGAATCTGATATATGGAGATTATCTAAAAGCACGATGAAAGATATATTAAAGCAGAAAAGAAACTTCATATTATTATGCTGGCCTGTGGGGTTTATAATCCTTTTACTCGTAAGAAACAGCAGGGATATAGCTGAATACGTATTTGCGAGAGGGATATACCGGGTATACGGGACTGCGTTTTCGTTTATTAACGGCCTTCTCCCGTTTTCGGTGGGAGAGTGGCTTCTTATCATATTCTGTCTGTGCGTGGCGGCATTCCCTTTTATTACGATCATACTGGTCATAAAAAGAAAAAATAAGGCTGCAACCCTTATAAGCTGTATCAGATATCTCCTTATGGCCGGCGGAGTGGTATTTTTATGGTTTATGATCGGTGCAGGGACCAATTATTACAGATATGAGTTCTCAAACTTCAGCGGGCTTGAGATCAAAAAATCCACAGTGGACGAGCTCTACGCACTATGCTGTGAGCTGGCGCAGAAAACAAATGCGGCACGTGAAGAGCTGGGTATAGAAGAAGGCAAGACCTTTAGTTCCACACTGTCCGACAGGGAGCGTGCGGGAGAAGCAAGAAAGGCCATGGAGAAACTGTCGGAACAATATGATGTGCTAAAAGGATATTATCCTTATGCAAAACCGGTATTATTCTCAAAAGTGCTTTCGGAGTTTAATATCACCGGTGTATATTTCCCGTGGACGGTGGAAGCCAATGTAAATGTAGACATCCCGGATTATTCGAGAGGGTCCATACTCTGTCATGAATTAAGCCACCTGCGTGGTTTTATGAGGGAGGATGAAGCCAACTTTATAGGATATCTGGCATGTGTAAATTCCGACTGTGCGGAACTCAGATACAGCGGGTACATGTCGGCACTGATAAATGCCGGTAACCAGCTGTATTCTGCGGACAAGGATAAGTACCGCGAGGTCCGTTCCATGTATTCTGAAGGAGTGAACCTGGACCTTAATGAAAACTCGGAATACTGGGCTCAGTTTAAGGACACACCGCTGAGTACTGCCGGTGAAAAGATGAATAACACATATCTTAAGATGAACAATGTTGAAGACGGTACGAAGAGCTATGGGAGAATGGTTGACCTGCTGCTCGCGGAGTGGAGAAAAAACAGAAATGGGCAGAATTAATGCTTGAATGTATAGGGCTCTTTTGCTAAAATATATCTGACTATCAGATAAGAAAAGGCGGGAAAGGATGACCGCCCGGAAGGGAGAAAGGAAAATGTCACTAAGTGTTGAGGGGTATCCCTATAAGTATGAGGTCCATATGCATACGTATGAAGGAAGTGCGTGTGGAAAGACTCATGCGGAAGAGTATATATCCGCATTTATAGAGCAGGGATACGACGGAATAATAATTACCGATCATTTTTATCACGGTAATACAAGGGTTGACAGGAATCTTCCGTGGGAGGATTTTGTTGAAGAATTCTGCAAGGGCTATGAACTTGCAAAAGCGGAAGGAGATAAGCAGGGACTTAAGGTATTCTTCGGCTGGGAAGCAAACAGGCTGGTGGATGAATACCTGATATACGGCCTTGATAAGGCATGGCTTAAGGCTCACCCTGAAGTCAGGGACTGTCCCCATGATGAACTTTTTAAGATAGTGGATGAGGCCGGAGGACTTGTAGTAGGTGCACATCCGTTTAGAGAACGTCCTTACATCCAGAAGATCAATCTTCATCCTCTGCAGTGCCACGCTATGGAAGCATGCAATTTCGGCAATCCCGTATACCAGGATGCGTTTGCATACAATTTCTTAAAGGACAGGAACATCATCATGACCGCGGGAAGCGACATACATGATGTGAAAAATGTAGAACTTACCACCATGGGAATGTTCTTTAAGGAGCCTTTGAACGATATATCGGATTATGTGAAGAGAGTTAAGGCAGGTACCGGATTTACCGCTCTGATCCCCGAGGACAGAAAAGTCATCACACCCGATATGAAGAACATGCTCCCCATGTTCCTGTATGACGAAAGAAATATCGGACATGCCGTAGAGCTTGAAGATCTGGGATTAAAAGCTGAGTAAAAATGATTACACAGGTGGAAATATCAAAATAAGAAAGGAGTACCAACCATATGAGTATACCCACACCGCACAACAGCGCAAAAGAAGGCGATATCGCTAAAACAGTCCTTATGCCGGGCGACCCTTTAAGAGCAAAGTTTATAGCTGAGAATTTCCTTGAGAATCCCGTATGCTTCAACACCGTAAGAAACATGCTCGGATTCACCGGTACATACAACGGCAAAAAGATCTCCGTCATGGGCGGAGGTATGGGAATGCCTTCCGTAGGTATCTATACCTATGAATTATTCAATTTCTACGATGTTGACAATATTATCCGTATCGGTTCCATGGGTGCGTATGCAGACTCCATAAAGCTCGGAGATCTGGTGATCGCCATGGGTGCCTGCACGGATTCCAATTATGTAAATACATTTAATCTTCCGGGACATTATGCTCCCATAGCTGATTACGGCCTGCTCAAAAAAGCGGTGGATACCGCTGACAGACTGGGAGTAAAGACCGTAGTCGGAAATATCCTGTCGACAGATGTGTTCTATGCGGACGATCCCGATTTTAATGCCAAGTGGCTTAAGATGGGAGTATTGGGATGCGAGATGGAAGCGGCTTGTTTCTATATGAATGCAGCAAGAGCGGGAAAGAAGGCACTCTGTATGTTTACCGCTTCGGATCATCTGTTCCGCGACGAGCATTTAAGCGCAGAAGAAAGACAGACAGGCTTTAACGATATGATGAGGGTAGCTCTTGAAGCGTTCGCGTGATACGGACAAATGTATTATTTTGTAATTTCTGGAAAAACATATTGACATAAAGAAGTCAATGTGCTAACATATCGATTGTTTGGTAGAGGTGCATCGATTATAAGTAGCTTTTCGGACATGTCAGGCATGGAAGATGGATTGTGAAAGGATGAGATGCCGAAATCCGTTCCTTCCATGAAAGCTGCGGGTTGGTTGTAAGGTTAAGAGCCGTGCGACTGTCATCAATACTTGATGGAGCGCTACCTAAAGTCACAATAACTTTGTACTTTAGCGTCGATGTCCATCGGCGCTTTTCTTTTATTATTCCGTATAAAGGGATAAATGTATGGAAGAGCGCGGTACATCAGCATTTATTTTTATACGGAGGACAAAACACATGAGCAAGAAACTGATTTTTACGGGTGCTGCAGTAGCCATTATCACCCCCATGAACGAGGACAGGAGCGTAAACTATGATGAGTTCAAGAAGCTGATCGATTTCCAGATCGAGAACGGTACCGACGCCATAGTTGTATGCGGTACTACAGGTGAGGCTTCGACACTTACTCACGAAGAGCATATCGACTGCATCAAGTTTGTAGTTGATTATGTAAACAAGAGAGTACCCGTTATCGCAGGTACAGGTTCGAACTGCACCGAGACAGCCATCTACCTTTCAAAAGAGGCTGAGGCAGCAGGAGCAGATGCACTTCTTCTGGTATCTCCTTACTACAACAAGGCTACCCAGAAGGGACTTATCGAACACTTCGGAAGAACTGCTGAAGCAGTAAATATCCCGATCATCCTTTACAATATCCCCGGAAGGACCGGTGTAAATATCCTTCCTGAGACAGTAAAGACTCTGGTAGACAAGTATGAGAATATCGTAGCAGTTAAGGATGCTACAGGCAATATCGGCTGGACCGCTAAGGTTGCTCAGCTCTGCGGAGATAACCTTGCTATCTATTCAGGCGATGACAACTGTATCTGTCCTGTACTTTCACTTGGCGGCAAGGGTGTTATCTCAGTGCTTTCACATGTTGCACCCCGCGATACACATCTTATCGTTGAGAAGTTCTTAAACGGCGACACAAAGGGAAGCCTTGAGCTTCAGTTAAAATATCTTCCCATGGTTGAGCAGCTCTTCTGCGAGGTTAATCCTATCCCTGTTAAGACTGCATGCCGTTTCATGGGCTTTGTGACCGGACCGCTCCGTTCCCCTCTTTGCGAGATGGAGCCCGCTCATGCTGAGAACCTTAAGGCAGAGATGAAGAAGCTCGGAATTATCAAATGATTGCATGAGCTGTCATCCTGAGCGGATGCGAAGGATCTTTATCTCGGATTAAAAATATTTAAGGAGGTACACATATGGTAAGAGTGATTTTTTGCGGATGTTTCGGACGTATGGGAAATGCTGTCCGTGAGATAATAAGAGACAATGCGGATATGGGAATAGTAGCCGGAGTTGATATCACAGAAGGTACTGCGGACTTCCCTGTATATAATACTATAACGGAAGTTAAGGAAAAAGCGGATGTCATAATTGATTTTTCATCACCCAAGGCTCTTTCCTCGTTACTTGAATATGCCACATCTAAGAATGTACCCATAGTATTATGTACTACAGGTTTTTCGGAGGAGCAGCTGGCTGATATCAAGGCTGCATCAGAAAAGGTAGCAATACTCCGTTCGGCAAATATGTCATTAGGTATCAATACCATGGTCAAGCTGTTAAAGACAGCTACCGAGATACTTGCTTCTAACGGATATGATATAGAAATAGTAGAACGCCATCATAATCAGAAGAAGGATGCTCCTTCAGGTACTGCACTTCTGCTTGCTGATGCCATCAATGACACTGCAGAAGGCAGATATGATTACGTATATGACCGTTCGGACAGACGTGAGGTAAGACCTAAGAATGAGATCGGTATCTCTGCAGTCCGCGGCGGCAGCATAGTGGGAGACCATGATGTAATATTTGCAGGACTTGATGAAGTAATAGAGATCAGTCACAGAGCTTACTCACGCAGTGTGTTTGCAAAGGGCGCCGTAAGCGCTGCTGCATTCCTTGCAGGAAAGCCTGCAGGTATGTATGATATGGGCGACGTAGTAGGTTAATCGGAATACTTCAGATCGTAAATATCGTTTTTATTGATCCTTGTACCATCTTTGAGGCAGAGGGACATATCGGATATGTCGATGTATTTAAAAACACCGTCGACTGTCTGATATTTTCCTCCGCCTTTTTTAGCGTCAGGGACAAAATATGTGACCGTGATCCTGCGATTGCAGCCGGGGTTCTCCGACAGGTAGCGGATGATACTGTCCATGGTGTCCTGCTTATAGTCGTCGAAGTCTATCCCGAGTTTTTCGTCGGTAAGCCTGCCCGCTTCCTGTACATCCTCGTCATATCCGGTGAGGGCGGCAAAGGGTGAAAACTGTGCGGCCCTGTCAAGTAACGGCATATGCTTCCTTGTGGGGGAAGTATGATGCGGCAGGTTGATTATATCATTATACGGAAAATCAGATCCTGATCTATAATTGTCCATGCATTATCTCCATATATTAATTCCGTACCTTTAAGGTGCGGGATATTGCTTTAGTTATGCCTTATGGCCTCCTACCTGGCCGTTACGCAGGATGGTGGTGGCTCCTTCTTCTAGATTCATGCCTTTTAACATGGCACCTTTGCCGTAACGTTTTTTTATCTCGACCACGGCTTTCTGCATGCGGTGCTCTTTGTCCTTCCATTCGGCCTGCTCCTGCTCTTTTTTTATATCCTCTTTGTATGAGAACAGGCTCAGCTGCTCGCATTCCTCTTTGGGGATACTGCCCTCGGGGATCACGTTGTTGGCGACCACATTCATACGGCGGACAGTGAAACGCGGGTCGACTATCCTGTTAAAGAGAGTGGTCACAGCCTCAAGTATGGTCACGGTGGAGGAAGTATATTCGTTAAGGTTGATGGAGCCGTGAGCACCCTTCGGGACGGGACGCCCGTAATGGTCGGAAGCGATCTCACCTTCGTACTTTTCCATCACCTTCGGATTGGCAAAGTTCTCGATATCGTATCCTACATTTATCACCATCTGGTTGGTCACGAGGCCCTTATCCACAAGGTCGAGCACGAGCAGATCAGTCATCTCGCGGATGACCAGACGGGCTTTGTCGAAAGGATAGGGCTGGGACAGTACTTGTCCCTGGCTGGAGCTGTGATTATCCGGACGGTAGGTTTTTATCTCGTGCATGCCGACGGGCTCCCAACCCCAGGCGTGGTCGATAAGGAGCTCTGCGTTGATGCCGAACTCTTTGTATAACAGATCCTCGTTGTAGAACTCATCGGGCTTACCGATAGAGCAGCGCGCTATATCACCCATGGTGAAAAGTCCCAGCTTCTGCAGACGCCTGTTGTATCCGGGGCCGAGCATCCAAAAGTCGGTAAGCGGCCTGTGGTTCCAGAGTGTCTTGCGGAATGACATCTCATCGAGCTCAGCTATACGTACGCCGTCCTTGTCGGCGGGCATGTGCTTGGCGGTGATATCCATGGCGATCTTGGCCAGGTACATATTGGTCCCGATGCCGGCTGTGGCTGTGATACCGGTCTGGGACAAGACATCGCGGATCATCTTTATAGCCAGCTCGTGGGGAGTCATATTGTAAAGGGAACTGTACTTCGTCACATCCATAAACACCTCGTCTATGGAGTAGACATGGATGTCCTCGGGAGATATGTACTTGAGATATATCTCATAGATGGCAGTGCTGGTATCCATATACAGGCGCATACGGGGAGGGGCTATGATAAAATCTATCTCAAGTCCTGGATCCTCTGCAAGCTCGGAAGCATAATAGGACTTACCGGTAAAAGTCCTGCCCGGGGCATTGGCTCTTCGCAGGGCATTAGCCTCGGTGGTTTTCTGTATCGCCTCGAACAGACGGCAGCGTCCTCCCAGTCCCAGAGCCTTCAGTGACGGGGATACTGCAAGACATATGGTCTTTTCCGTACGTGTAGGATCTGCGACCAGCAGATTGGTATTAAGCGGGTCCAGCCCGCGCGCCACACATTCTACCGAAGCATAGAATGATTTAAGGTCTATGGCGATGTAAGTCCTCTGTTCTTCTGACATTTATAACTCCTAAAACCTGTATAGCGACAATATGTTCATTATAAATGCATTATACACGAAAAGATGTTCGAAATCAAGTGTTTTTTCTTTAACAATATATGGTTGTTAAACCGGCTTAAGAATGATATACTGTTAACAAACAGGAAGAGAAAATCCCGGGAGAGATATTATGAAAGAACTTGTAATGTGCGTAAGCAATGCGTATACACAGCAGTATTATCTGGATAAAAAATTTGATAAGCTGCCCAAGGAAGTAAAGGATGAGCTTAAGATCATGAGCGTGCTTTATACCGAAGAAGTGGGCGGCATATTTACCATGATGTTTGATGAGGATGGCAGCCTCCAGCTCATATCCTCGTGTGATGAAGGCGACCTGCTCTATGATGATATCGGGAGCGAGCTGCTGATAAAAAAGATGCGCAGCAGCAGGCAGGAGCTTTTTGAGAGCCTGGAGAAGTATTATAAGGTATTTGTGCTGGGGCAGCCGTTAGAGGAATGAAAGGGATATAAAATGTCTGTCAGGTATATTATTACAGATTCACATAAAAACATGTCGCAAAAGCGCAGGGAAAATCTGATAGATTTTTTCTGCGAAGTAAAAGGACCGGACAGAGAAGCCGCTGAGAAAGCAGTGGAATTCTGTGACTGGTATGAGAGCGAGTATGCGGTAAAGTGGTTCGAAGTACTGGCGCTGTCAGACGGCGATATAGCGGGATATTTAAGATGCTTCAGAAATCCCGATGACATACGTCAGTGGTTTATTGGGGATGTGCATGTAAGAAGCCGTTACCGGAGAGAAGGCATAGCATCAGCCATGTATAAAAAGGTATTTAAAGAACTAGAGCGGTATGAGGCGGCAGAGAACGTGATATCCGCCGTAAGGCGGGATAATGCAAAATCCATAGGATTGCACACCAAAATGGGATTTTTTGACACAGGGGAGCCGTGCGTATTTGCATCGTTCTATGTGGACGCGGATGAGACAAAATATCAGAAGCGGTTGTACAGATACCTTCCCATACCGGAGATGGTTCCTGCAAAAAAGCTTATGGAAATGTTTTTGCCTCTGTGGCTCGAAGACAAAAAAATAAGTGCCGGTGCGGACGAAAAAGAAAAAGCAAAGGCACAAAAGGAACTCAAAAAAGTTATAAATGACGGACTTAAAGGTGAGTATGACATTAAAACCGTATGGTGCGGCAACAGACTTACAGGTTTTAAATACGGAGACAGTCTTATAGGAGAAGGCTGAACCTTGATCGCTCATCATTCCGTAATATTCAGTTCTATAAGCTCGGGGAACTCACACTCGAGCTTTTTTGCTAACTTAAAGGATGCAGCGTTGTCCTTTTTTACATCGATCCCGATATGTGGTATACCCGTATATTTCTGCAGATAATCTATTATGATACGGCATGCTTCATATGCATAGCCTTTTCCCTGATACCCCTTAAAAAGGGCGTAAGAGAGTGTGGGCGCGTCCGTGCCGTCCGCACCTGCTATGCCGATCATCTTATTATCATCTTTTAAGAATATCCCGTAGATACCGTAGCCTAAGAAATGATAGCTGTATTTTATATATGCGAGATGCCTTTCACGGAATTCATCCATACTGAGACCTGTAAGGGTACTGTCCGATACGGCATCGGGGAAGGTATCTATCAGCTCTTTGTAGCTATCGAGATCCTCCGGGGATATCTCACGTATCACCAGTCGGGAAGAAGTACCTATCTCCGCTGAGAGGTCATGGGTGTGACAATACATGATCTCAAGATATTCCAAAGTGATATCTGACGAATATGTTATCACATAATCATATTTAAACCCGGAGCCGG
>CACYIR010000014.1:0-1574 GCA_902774525.1 uncultured Lachnospiraceae bacterium | reverse complement strand
GAACGGAATGAGACTCAGCCCATCCGATGACAGGTGCAGGTATTTTTTCTTCTTTCTCTATAATTATCATTGCCTCGTGCATGGTATATTTCCTTTCCGAAAGGTATTACCCAAAGATAAATGTCCGGATACTGCATATTATTCTACCATATTTCCTATATCGAAGCAAATCCCCAATATTACTATTGTACTGTAAAAAAAAGAATGATATGATATAAATACGAAATAAGGAAGAGAGGTGACGGATATGGCATCAACATGTAAATGCGAATATTGTGGAGCAACTATCTCCACCAATAACAAGATGTGCCCGAACTGCGGGGCTTCAAATCCTTTATACGTCGTGGATGAGGAAAGGATCATAACCGATCCCCAGACCATAGAAGAACTTCAGGAATACTGCGCCGAGCGCGGTATGCCTTTAGCCCGCATGCGCTTCTTTATCGGCGTGGATTTTAAGGATCCCAAGGCCTTCGGTATCTACAGGGCGCCGGACGGTGATGTCGTAGTATATAAGAACAAGGCTGACGGTACCAGAGCCGTCAGATATAAGGGCAGGGATGAACGTCACGCCGTAAATGAGATATACGGAAAACTCCTTGAGGAGTGCCATAACCGCGGTATCTATCCCGACGGAAAATCAAGTACTCCTTATATGTCAAATAGCAACAGCCGTGAAAGCTATTATACACGCAGTAACAGAACTAATGCATCTAACAGTTTTGCAAACAGTATTATAAGCAATTTCTCGCGAAACTCCTCGGACGCTGCCAGAAAAGGCTGCAGATCCTCGAGTGTAGCGATCCTCGTATGGATATCTATCATGGCATTCTGCTTCATATTTATGAATGTGAAGATGTCCGAAGCCCGCAACCACCCGAGCGGATATTACAAGTACAATGATGATATGTACTTCCGTCAGGGTAATAACTGGTATTATTATGATGATGCGATAAATGACTGGTATGAAGTAGATAACAGCATTACCGACTCGATGTATGATGCCAACAAGGATTATTACTATGAGGGATCATGGAATTCCGACTGGGGCTCAAGCTTTTATAACAGCGATGCATACAGAGAGTATCAGGAAAGCCGTTCCTCAAGCAGCAGTGATAATGACTGGGATTCGGGATCGAGTGATTCGAGCTGGGATGACTGGGATTCCGGCAGTACAGACTGGGATAGTGATTGGTGATATTAATGCAGATAGGTAATATAGAAGTCGGCTTCCTTAGCCTCGGACCCATGGCCGGTGTAACGGATATGCCCTTCCGCATCCTGTGTAAGGAGCAGGGGGCAGACCTCATATACACCGAGATGGTGAGTGCAAAAGGAATCCATTACAATAATACAAATACAAAAGACATGCTCTTAGTCGATGAAGCGGAGCGCCCTACGGCGCTCCAGCTTTTTGGCAGTGAGCCGGATATCATGGCCGAAACCGCAAAAAGGATAGAGGACAGGAACTTCGATATATTTGATATCAATATGGGCTGTCCCGTACCGAAGGTGGTAAATAACGGTGAAGGCTCAGCTATGATGAAGGATGTAAAAACAGCATCGGCTGTAGT
>CACYIR010000013.1 GCA_902774525.1 uncultured Lachnospiraceae bacterium | reverse complement strand
GTACTCTCGGTATCCGTCTGCTGAATCTGACTCCTCATGTCATCATATACAGTTACCCGTTGTTCATCAAGTCTGATCCCGTTGATCATCAATTAACCACCCATCCAGCCATTTAATACGTTTTTCGGTCCACGATATGAGATTCTCAGCCTTTTTGCAGGCATTGTTTCCTTGTCTTGCAAGATCTTTGTTATATTTGTTTAAAAGTTCTCTTTCTTCCTCAAAACATTTTGAGATAGGATCGGTCCCTGTTTCTTCGTCAGCTGTACGAAGTTCGGTCCATCTGCGAATAACTCTTTCCTTAAACCAGTCCTGTTTGATAAGAAGTATAAACCAGGGATTGGAACGCTCCTCAAAAGTCTCGACAAAGCTCTCGGTATTAAATACTGCCGCATATTTTCCCGAGGAAGAACCTTCGTATGCCCATTCAAAATCCCAAGGGCAGGTAAAGGTAAGCCTGTGATCCTCGCTTTCCGGAGAAAAGTCCGCATACATATAGAAGCTTCCTTCTCCGACATCCCTATCCTTAGTGATCTCGTATACAAAATACAGATCAACTACCGAATCAAGGTTTATGACTTTTTCAGCCACCACCTCTGCAGGGTCCTTAAGATTGCCGTTCTCATCTTTTACTTTTAACTTTTTCTGTTTTGCTGCGACAAGATCGTTGTTCTTATCAAGGAAATAATAATTTCCGTTTTCGCATGCCTCATAAAGGACTGTAAACACGTTATTGATATATTTCTTTATATATTGTGTCTGCTTATTTGAATAAACATCACTTTTTACCGAATAAAACTTAGTCTTAAACTGCTTCGTGACTCCGTTGTCATCGGTAACCGTTGCCTTAGCATAGTTCACGGTAAAGTTGGGTTTTTCACCGTAGTTGTCTATCTCTACGAGATATCCGATATCGGTCCCTTCATAATCCTTGGGAGTCTCGGATATATTTATCCTGTTTTTGTTGATCTGGCTCTGTTCGCACAGCTCATATACGCCTTTAAAGGTACCGTTAAGATATACATGCACCGGCATGCCGTCTGAGCAGTAATTGTCCTCGTGTATGATCGTCCTTCCGAGCCGGAATGCTATATCGTTTTTGAGCAGGTCGTATTCGGCTCTGAGCAAAACCCAGCTTTTACACTCCGCCGCGTCATTTAATCCGAACAGATTTGTTTTCTTATCGAATTTTATCCTGTAAGGCACCTGGTTCTTTCTTATCATCCCTGCATTTCCGCCAAACGCGGTGGAATTGCCTCTTACCCTGATCCCGGCTACACTACCGAAAAGCCTGTACTCGTCTTCGCAGTTTATCGTATATACGGTACAGTTTACATAATCCTCTCTGGATACTACCTCCGCATTCTCCTCGGTATATACGAGTATGGTGGGGATATCGGTTGTTTTTTCCAGATTCTTGGCAAATTTACGTATGGTCTTATCGGCTATCTTTGTTTTCTGTGCCTTTGAAACCTCTTTGGAAGAGTTCTTTTCCTCCGGTGTGACAGTTATGTCGGTGACAGTTATGTCCTCTTCAGGTGTTTCGGCGCCGGGTACATCCTTGTCCGGGATTACCGTAACCGGTTCATTCTCGTCCGGTACATCCTCGTCCGGGATGTCTGTAACAGTTATATCCTCTGCATCTTCTTCAACCATATCCTCCATATTTTCGGAACATGCTCCGGCAGTTATGCATATCATAAGCAAAAACAGGAAAATTCTCATTTTTGCGCTGTATTTCGTTTTCATTTTTATTGCTGGCCTTTCTTTCCTCTAATCCATGATAATATCACAGAATTCTCCAAAATGCAATTATTCTTGACTTGAAAGGCTTTTTTTTGTAAAATCAAAACATTAATCCCGACGGAGTACATATTACTTAAAGGAGAATATCAATGGCTGCCCCAAAAGACAGATTTACATATATGACGGAGACTCCGGTCCCGAAGCTTATAAAACAGCTTGCCATCCCTACCGTTATAAGCATGCTGGTTACAGGTATATATAATACCGCCGACACCTACTTTGTAGGAAGGATCCCCGATATCGCGATACAGGCGACGGCAGCAGTCGGCATAGTGTTCCCTGTTATGGCTGTAATACAGGCCTTCGGCTTTCTTTTCGGACACGGATCGGGCAACTTTCTTTCGAGGATGCTCGGTGCCGGTAAAAAGAAAGAGGCAAACGAAATGGCCTCTACCGGTTTTTTACTTGCTATATCCTTAGGACTTTTAGCGGCAATACTCGGCAATCTTTTTATAGATGACCTGGTAAGCCTGCTTGTATCGGATGATGTATCCGCATCCACCATAGAAATGACAAAAAGCTACGCCGGCATCATATTGTTCGGTGCTCCTTTCATGATGGGACAGTTCGTGGTAAATAACCAGTTGAGGTTTCAGGGAAGCGCCATGTATGCCATGATCGGTCTTGTATCCGGAGCCGTCATGAACATAATCCTTGACCCTATCCTTATACTGGGCATGGGGCTGGGTGTAAAAGGAGCTGCCATAGCCACGGTAGCAGGACAGATCACAAGCTTCTTTATACTGCTTATAAGCAGCCGCAAGGGCGAGAATATAAGACTTTCCGTAAAAAATATCCGGATCAACGGTTATTATGTTTTAGAGATCATAAACGGCGGCATACCTTCACTATTCAGGCAAGGCTTAGCTGCCATAGCCACTACATTGCTCAACCGTACCGCAGGTGAATTAGGCGGGGACGCTGCCATATCCGGAATGTCCATAACCACCAGGGTAATGATGCTGCTCATCTCCGCTCTCATAGGCTTCGGTCAGGGTTATCAGCCCGTGTGCTCATTCAACTACGGTGCCGGAAAAAAAGAAAGAGTCCGCGAAGGCTTCTTCTTCTGTGTAAAATGGGGGACCATATTCTTAGCTGCAATCGGTATAATATGTTTCTTCTTCGCACCCGGTATTATCGAGCTGTTTATAAACGATTCCGAAAACACCGATATAAACATGCGCATGCAGGTTATAAATGTCGGGCAGACGGCACTCAGATGTCAGGCCGCAATACTACCGATAAATGCCTTTATCGTCATGACCAATATGATGCTGCAGTCCATGGGTAAAGGTATAAAAGCTTCCATAACGGCATCCGCCAGAAACGGTCTGTTCTTTATACCGGCTATCCTGATACTTCCCGTTTTCTTAGACCTGACAGGTGTTGAGATAACCCAGTCGGTAGCCGATGTGCTCACTCTTTTGATGAGCATACCTTTTGCCGTGCAGGAACTGAAGAAACTAAAATAGTAATCGATAAAAACAGGGCTCGTTTCGGAATCTTCCCGTCACGAGCCCTGTTTTTATTTCAAATATTATTTTTAATTTCAATTAAAAACGTTTGACCAGATCTTGTACTCCTGGTTTGCGTTCTTTCCCTTATATTGGAAAAGCTCGCTTAATGTAACAAACTGATAACCCTGGTTTTTCAGCCCTTCTATGATCTGTGAAAGAGCCTGTACTGTCTGATAATTACCCTCAAAATCATGAAGCATGATGATCTGACCGTCTCTTGCCGCATTAAGCGCATTGTTTACTCTCTGCTGAACGGATGTACCGTTTTCCCAGTCGTTTAACATGGCACCCTGGACAAATGCAAGGTCTATAGCCTGATACATTGTATTGTTGATCGAAATATAAGGCGGACGGAAAAACTTAGGTGTCTGTCCTGTGTACTGCCTGATAAGATTATTTGTACGATTGATCTCATCCTGGATAGCACTATATGACATCCTTGTCATATCACTGTGAGTAAACGAATGATTTGCAAGCTCATGTCCGGCACTGTTCTGGCGCTGCATGATGGCACGTGTTCCGTCGTTAATGTTCTGTCCCATCAGGAAGAATGTAGCCTTTACACCGTAACGGTCCAATACGTCAAGTACCTGACCTGTGGTAGTTGCTGAAGGTCCGTCATCAAAGGTAAGCGCGATCATTTTGCCGTTGGGGTCGATATTGCCTGTATTGCCTGCGTTACTTCCCTGATTGTTTGCAGTATTGTTGCCTGCATTGTTATTGGCATTGTAGGTATTGCCTGCATTCGCACCATTCTCATTCTGTACGGTACCTGCTCCGCTTATGGACAGATAATCCACATAAGCATCCCAGTTTCCGTCATCCGCGGTAACCACCAGTTTTACTGTCTGGTTGCCTGTTCCGTGGGATACATTCTTGATCGTATATTCCGCTGCATTGGCATCACCGAAATAGAATGTTCCCTTGGTCTGATTTCCTATTACCAGATCAACCTTAGCCATCTGGGAATTATTGGATGCTCCCCTTAAGGTAAAGTCATGTGTACCCTCAGAGAAATACTGGGTATACGATACAGCATCATTATTCGCATATAATGCTACACCGCCGAACGGATTGTTGATATTGCCGGTATACTGACCGCTCTTCTGCATATCTTCAGCCTGCTTTACGGTAGCCGAAGCACCTGTACCGGAATTGTTGTTGCCGTTATTGTTGTTATTCCAGTTATTTCCGGAATTATTATTACCTGAGTTATCAGCAGTTACGACAAGCTTAACTGTCTGGTTGCCTGTACCGGTATTTACATTCTTAATTGTATATTCTGCTGTATTGGCATCGCCGAAGTAGAATGTGCCCTTAGTCTGATTGCCGATAACAAGGTCTACCTGTGCTAAGTTGTCTCCGTCGGAAGCACCGCGAAGGGTAATATCATGTGTTCCCGATGTAAAGTTAACATTTGTAGAGATCGCGTCATTATTTGCATATAATGCAACACCGTTAAACGGAGAACTGATATTGCCGGTATACTGACCGCTCTTAGTCATGTTTTCGCACTCAAAAACAGTACCCTGATTGGTTCCGGGAGCTGCGCTTCCCGAACCGTCACTGTTCTGTACGCCGCCTGAATTTCCGCCGTTGTTTCCGCCGTTGTTGTAACCGCCGTTATTCCCGCCGTTATTATAATTACCGGAATTACCGCTTCCGCCTACGGTAACAGTATTTGAATAAACATCAGCCCAGCCGCTGCTCTGGTAACCCTCGATATTAAGGGATGCCTCATAAAGGTTACCCATACGCATGCCCATCTGTTCCCATGCTCTAAAATGATCTGTTACTGTGATCGTACCGCTGGTACGCTTTGATGTACGTACACTCCAGTACTGCTGGAATGTAGTATCTCCATCGATCGAAGGCTGATTGTAACGTGTTGTCTCGTACACCTCATAGGTGCCCCCGTCAACTGTGATAGTTCCCTTTGAGCTTGCTCCGGGCGGACGCCAGGTCCCCCAGCTCTCTACGATATAATACTCAACCAACGGATTTCTCGTCCAACCGTATACACACAGATACGAGTTGCCGTTAGGCTGGTAGTCTACACCGTAATTAATGGAAATGTTACCGATCTGCTGGTATGTTTTTGTACAGTCAAATTTGACACCTTCACGGAACAAAGCATTTCCGATATTCTGCCACCAGCACTCGAATGTGCCGCCGCCTTTAACCGTCATGCTTGTGTCGCCGTAATCCTTCCACAGCACATACGTGTAAGCCCCGTCATTGCCTTCGGTATTGTTGTAGTATACCTGTGCCGCTTTGGCATTATATCCCATAAATGAGAATGAGAAAGCCAGTATCAGCGACAGAACTACAGCAATGATTTTTTTGCTTTTTCTCATAGCAAATATCCTCCTTTCGATATAAATCTTATCATACGGGAGAATAAAAAGGGTGTCCAAACGTTAACTATAGTGTTAACATTTGAACACCGAAATGTTTATTTCTGATAGGTTTTTTACAATAACTGCCGGTCGTTCACAACTTTGTTAAAGCTTACCGCAATTAATGCAAAATGCAACGAAAACTTGCTTTTTGTGTTTATCATTTAATATCTTTTTCGCGGTCGATCCTGAACTGTACGGCACTCTTTAAATACTCTAAATAAGCTTCATCGCTGCACATCGATTTTCCGGGACAGTCCGAAAGCTTTGCTACAGGTCTTCCGTTTACATACTGGAGTTTTATTACTATATTCAAAGCATCTTCATTGGTATCGTTTGATACAAAAGTTCCGATACCGAAGCTTACCTTTGTCCTGTCCTTAAAATACTGATATATTGCCTCTGCCCTGTCAAAATCAAGGCTGTCGCTGAAAAGAAGTACCTTTGTCTTAGGGTCTACACCGTATTTTTTATAATGAGCTATGATCTTCTCTCCCCACTCGTAAGGGTCTCCCGAATCATGACGTACACCGGTATAGTTGTTTACCATTGAGCGGTCAAAATCCATCAGGAAAAGATCTGTTGTGATGGTATCGGTAAGAGCTGTTCCGTTATCGCCTTTATACTCATCATACCAGTCCTGCATAGCATAATGGTTGGTATAAGCAAGCGGGATGCTGTCGATACCCTGATACATCTGTACAAACTCATGGGCAAATGTACCTATGGGCTTTACATTGTATTTCATGGCAAGATATACGTTTGAAGTACCTACACACTGCGTTGTCTCAGTACAGAGCCTTCTTACGGCTTCATCCTCCCACTCTCTTGAAAGTCTTCTTCTGCAGCCAAACTCGGCAAAGCTGAAGGTGTACTTTCCGCTGTTAAAATCCGCTATCTTCTGGCTGAGCCTTTCCTCAGCGGCACGGCGGAGATTGATATAGTCAAAGCTCATACGGAAGTATACTTCATTGACAATCTCCAAAAGATATATCTCAAACTGCATAGCCGAAAAAAGAGGTCCGTCAACCTTAAGGATCAGTTCGCCGTTATCCTTAAGCTCTGTATATACATAGTCCCTGATGGGATGCCAGAGTCTTAAGAACTCAACATAATCCCTCTTGATAAATCTGATGGAACGGAGATAATCAAGCTCCTCTTTTGAAAAAGTAAGCGTACAGAGATAATCTATCTGCTCGTTTATCTCATCAAACATTTCCCGTGTGAATACGATATCGTTGTTCCTGCACTTAAACATATACTCACCGATAAGATCGGGATGCTTATGGAACATGACCTGATTCATGTTAAATTTGTAAAGATCAGTATCAAGTAATGATACGATAATAGGATTAAGTCTCATTTTACTCTCCTTTTTTAGCTGATACCTTTGGCTGCCTTAAGTGTAATACCGTTCTTACCGAGCGGGATCTCATGGTCAAGTCCTACGAACTTGCCTCCCTCCTGCCAGAGTACTTCTTTTACAAAGTTATACTTTTCGGTATCCCATGTAGTAAAGTCATCAAGCAGCAGTCCGCCGGTATCACCGGAATTTGCATTAAGACACCAGAAGGTATGGTTCAGATGATATTTCTTTATGAGCTGTCTCATATAAGTCATCCATGTAAGGTTCGGCTCTCTCATAAATCCGCCCCATTCGCCGATGAGTAGCGGTGCTATATTCTTTTCATAGATAAAGAACCAGTTATCATGCCAGCAGTCCTTCATAAGCGAATCATATGTGTACTTACCCTCAAACCAGGGCTGCTCGTATACGGTAGGGCCGTAATCATGCGGCGAATATACCAGCTTATTCTGGTACTTCCCGAGGTCTATAGGATAATCCGCTACACCTCTTAAGTTGCCGCCCCACCAGTTGAAGTAATAATCTTTGTCGTTTGTAGAACTATAATCCGAATTCTTCTTAATGTCAATAGGGTAAATTTCAATTCCTTCTACCATTATAAGAACATTCGGGTTTTTCGCAAGTATCTTTGCGGCAGCGGTCTCTGCCACATATTTCCAGTTATTTGCTTTTTTCGAATCATTCCAGATGGCTGCCCCGTCACCCTCGTAAGGCTTTCCGTGGGGTTCGTTCTTTAAGTCAAATGCAATGATAGTATCGTTGTTCTTGTAACGTTCTGCCATCCATTCAAGTGCATGATAAAAATCCGTTACTTTGACCTTATCCGTATACCAGAGATTTACGTTGTGACCGGATGCGTTGGTCTCCGCGGAATGGATATCTGGCATTACCTTAATACCGTTCTGTTCCGCAAGAGCCAGGAAATAATCAAATATCTCCAGACTGTTCATGCTGTTAAGCTCGGTATTGTATGCATTGTTGTAATTGGCCTTCGGATATTCTCCCGCTGCCCACTGATTGATGAGCTGTGCTGAGATCGGTACTCTTATCAGGTTAAATCCGTGATCTGCTATAGCCTTTACCGTAGGTGCCAGCTGGCTGTTCCAGAGTCCGTCAAAGGTATTTGTACCTGTATTGTATCCGAACCAGTTAAGTCCGGTGATCCATACCTTCTTTCCGTCCTTATCAAGGATATTCTTACCGTCGGTATGAAGCCAGTCATCACCCTTCTTGCCTGTTGTATTGTCTTTTATCTCGTTTATCAGATCCTGCCCTTTCTTATCGGAACCGCCGCCGTTACCACCGTTTCCTCCGTTGCCGCCATTGCCGCCGTTTCCGCCGTTGCCTCCGTTTCCGCCGTCATTCTTTAAGCCGGGGTCATTCTGGTCAACCTTGCCGCTCTTTACGGTCATGGGCTTTCCGTTAAGCTTTGCCGATGAAATCGTAACCTTACTTGAAGTAGTGCCCAGGTTACATCCGATCACTATGGTTCCGTTGGCATATATATCACTGTTATATCCGGCATCGGTAACAGTCATGGTGTTTCCGCTTGTTTTAAATGTACCGTTCCAGCCGCTGACAGAGCTTAAGCCGTCTATTACCATCTCGAGCTTCCAGCCTTTTACGGCAGTGTCGGTACCGTTGGTGATACCGAACTGTACGCCGAACATGTTGGTAGAACCGTCCTTCCATGAGTTATCCGTAGTATATGTAAGAATATACTCTCCGCCTGCCGGTGCAGTTGTAGGTGCTACAGTAGGTTCTTCGGTAGGCTCCGCTGTAGGAACTGCAGTAGGCTCCGCTGTAGGCTCCGCGGTAGGAGCTGCAGTAGGTTCCGCCGTAGGTCCTGAAGTGGGCTTATCGGTAAGCTCCGGTGCGGATGTCACCGTATCCGTAGGAACGGGAGTCGTTTTTCCCGCATCGGGTGTAGGTGTGGATGAATCTGTCGGTACAGGTGTGGTCTTGCCTGTATCGGGAGTCGGGGTAGTCTTGTCTCCGGTATCGGGTACGGGTGTTGTACTGTCCCCGTTATCAGGTGCCAAAGTAACGTCCTCTCCGTTGTCGGGAGCAGCTGTCACAGTATCCGTAACATCCGGAGTCAGTGTCGTACTGTCCGCAGGAGTCCCGTTATCATCCTTAACCGGTACCGATGTCGTCTCATCCCCCGCATCGGGCGTGGCGGTAGTATTGTCTGCCACCACTGTACCGGGATTATTCCGGTCTTCGTCCGTTTTATCATTCTTTCCGGAATTGCCTATGATCACACCGATTATTATGCCTGCTGCCAGTATCACGACTGCAGCTATAGCAAATATGATCATTGATTTCTTTGAACTTGCGTTACCGTTTTCTTCTGCCATATGTCCGCCTCTTTCCGTAAAAACAAACTATAAAGCTTCGGTTAATTATATTATATTATTTTGCTTCTAACAGCTTTTGGTCACTGTTATCGACAGCGATCATCTTTGCATTCTTACCGGTAGTTATCTTCTTTATCCACTTACCGCTCTTGAGTCTTATCACACACCAGATGGTCTTTGTGATCTGATCGATCTTTAAGAAGAAATATACCCAGAACACATCAAGCTTAAATACATATCCTGCCAGATATCCGAGCGGGATGGATAATGCCCACAGGAATATATTGTCGGCCACCATCAGCATCTTGGTGTCACCGCCTCCGCGCAGCACTCCCTTTGTCATGATACTGTTCGTTGCCTGGAATATGATGATAAAGCTTATGGCAGTCATCAGCTGTCTTGCTATACTCTTAACTTCTTCAGTAGCTCCGGTATAAGAGTTGATGATCGGATTGCATATGATCATCAGTATTACAGCAGATACCGCACCGAGTGCAAACCCGAGTCCGAGAAAAAGCCAGCCCTGCTCCTGTGTTTTTTCCTTTCCGCCGCTGCCTAAGGTCTGTCCCGTTACTATGGCTCCTGCCTGACAGACACCCTGGATCATAACGGTACTTAACTGCTGTGTGGTAGCAGTGATCGAATTGGCTGCAGCAAACTGATCGCTCAGTTTTCCTATAACGCTTGCAACCGTGCTGTTTCCTATCGCCAGTATTCCGTCACTGATAAGCACCGGGATACATATCCTGAAATATTCGCCTATAAGGTTACGTGTCTTTAAGAGCATATCCCTTATCTTAAAGCCGATCTTTTTATCGACAAACAGGAAATAACCCATGATACAGGATGCTTCAAATATTCTCGCTATAAGTGTACCTAATGCCGCACCTGATTCTTCCATCCTGGGTGCTCCGAAATGTCCGAAAATAAATGTATAGTTTGCACCCATATTTACGAAAAACGCTCCGATGGACACGAACATCGGAAGTTTAACCTGTCCTACACTTCTGAGAACTATAGTGGTTACCAGTGATGCACCTAAGAAGAAATACGTAGGGATCGAATACTTAAAATAATTGGCACCGAATTCCATAACTACAGGGTTATCCGTATATATGGACATTATAGATTTTGGCATAACTGCCGTAATGATCGCAAATATCGCTGCAAGTCCCATAGCAAGCCTGAGCATCAAAGTCACGGTCTGCTTTAAGGCATGTCCTGCTTCCTCTTTATTGCCGTTATCCGAATTCTTCATACCCCAGTACCTCGATACCAGTACGGATGCACCCATACCGAGTCCCATACACAGGATATGATATATTCCTATAAATACATTAGCCTGAGCGACTGCAGTTATCTTTTCATCCTGAAGCTGACCTACCATTATGTTATCCAGCATATTTACACCCGTTGTGATCAGGCTCTGGAACGCAATAGGCAGTGCCAGCTTAAACACCCTGCCGTAAAACTCAGGATCTCTTTTATAAAGCTTCATTCTTATAATCCTCCATAAAATACCAATTTATCATTATATCAAAAAAATGCTTTTCAGTCAATAAAAAGAAGAGGAACAACAAATGTCATTCCTCTTATAGTCTAACGTTCAATTTAAAACTCATAAATATGCTTAAGATCAATTTATCTTGATCTCTTGACTACCGTTACTTTCCCGGTACAGTAGTTTAATATCTCTTCTCCTATTACTTCTCCGCACATATAAACAGGTACGCAGGGCGGGCAGCTGAGCACCGGCTGTGCCAGTATCCTGCCTATGCTGTTTTCTGCGTCAACCTGTTCCGATTGAGCCAGCATTGCATCCTTAAATGACATGGACTTATTGGGAGCCTTTTTTCTTTTATTGTCGGGACCTGCCGCTTTTTTACCGTCATTCTGAGCATTTAAGGCATCCTTGTTTTCTTCTGCAAACATAGTCAATACTTTTTGTACTTTTTGAAAATCTTCTTCCGTAGTACTTCCTGAAAACATCATAACGATATGCTCGCGGTCTTGGTATTCCGCATAAATACCGTTTTCCTTAAGCTTATCCGTAAGCCCGGAACATAAAGTACTTTCTTTATTAAAACCGACAGTAATTTTCAGCGGCTCATTTCCTATTAATAAATACTTATTTTCCAAAAGCTTTTTCTTTAAAGAAGCGACCTTCTCTGCCGTCTCTTTAATGCTCTTATTGTTTTCCAGATAAGCATTGCACTTATCAAGGGACTGCAAGGTAAGATAAGAAGGACTGGTAGTTGCAAATACCGAAAGTGCCTGACGTGCATTCTGAGCGATGAACTTACGTTTATCCTTAGCAGCCTGATCGACGCTAACGTCCTTTGTATCCTCGGATGCTATGTGCAGATATGCTCCGCCGGTCAATACCGGAAGTGTCTTATGTGCGGAATCACAGCAGATATCCGCTCCAAAATCTACCGGATGAAGCGATTCCTCAAGGAATTTTAAATATGCTCCGTGTGCGTTATCCACCAGCAAAAGCAGGCCGTATTTATGACAGACATCGGCCAGTTCTTTTATATCGGACATATTTCCCAGGTAATCGGGACTTGTGATATACACCGCATCGGGAAGTTTTTTTATAAGGTATTCCGTATTTAAATACCCTTTTATGACTTTCTCTATATCTTCGCCCGTGATACTGCAGCTTTCATAGGAATCGCTTTCCTTCTGCATTATCCATTCAACATTGATATCGAGCAATGCCGCAGCATTTACAAATGAAGCGTGGGCATTTCTGCCGGCCAGGATAAGCGGTTCATGTCCTTTTGATCTCGCGTACTTCTTTACTAAGAACATCATGGCTCTTATGCACAGTGAAGAGCCTTCCGTAGAATAAAGAGTATGACACCCGAAAAGTCTGCCGGCATTTGCTTCGCTTTCGGCAATAATACCGGAAGGAGCCAAAAGATAATCTGCCCCGTCTATTTCGGTTATATCGTATTTATATGCATTCTCTTCTGCATCTGCTCCGTCTATGGCACTTACCCCTTTATGCCCGGGCATATGAAGCCTTACGGGATTCTTTGATACATAGTCTTTAACAAAGTCGTAAATCGGTGTATTCATGTTTTTACCCCACATTCTCTGCTGCTTAACCACTATCGCCGCCATCTTTGTCATCCTGAGCTTTTAGCGAAGGATCTTATTCTATAGATGCATCCAGTTCCCTTGCTACCTCTACCATAATAGCACATTCCAGTCTCTTTTTAAAGAGCTTGCAACCCGACTCATACACCCCACGTACAGAGCCGGTTGCATGATATGCATTTGCCGCACATCCTCCTGCGCAGTACAGCCTTGCCCAGCAGTTCCTGCATTCTTCCCTTGCATATACGTTGCAGGAAGCGAAATCCTCCTGTACTTCTTTAGCTGTCACACCTTTCCAGATATCTCCGAGCTTAAAAGCTGCATCACCTACAAACTGATGGCAGGGGAACAGGTCTCCCCAGGGTGTTACAGCCATATATTCCGTACCCGAGCCACAGCCGGATATTCTCTTATATATACAGGGACCGCCCTTAAGGTCTATCATATAATGATAGAAGGTAAAAGGATCTCCCTCTTTGTCCTTCTGAAGCATCAGTTCTGCCAGCTTCTCATACTGCTCATATACTACAGGAAGGTCTTCCTCGGTAAGTGCCATCGGATCGCCCTTGGCACATACGACAGGCTCCATGCTGAGCTCCCTGAAGCCCAAGTCCAGCATCACCTTTATATCCTCTAAAAAGTCGGGATTAAGATGTGTAAAGGTACCGCGCATATAGTAGTTCTTTCCGCCGCGTGTCTTTACCAGCTTTTGGAACTTAGGTACTATCTTTTCCCAGCTGCCGTTTCCCGCGTAATCCACACGGAAGCGGTCGTGTACTTCCTTACGTCCGTCAAGCGAAAGAACCACATTGCTCATCTCTTTATTGGCATATTCTATCACATCGTCATCGATAAGCACGCCGTTGGTCGTAAGCGTAAAACGGAAGTTCTTGTTATGCTGCTTTTCTATGCTTCTGGCGTATTCCACTACCTCTTTTACCACATCGAAGTTCATAAGAGGCTCTCCGCCGAAGAAATCGACCTCTAAGTTATGCCTCGTTCCTGAATTTTCGATAAGGAAATCCATGGCTCTTTTTCCGACCTCGGCACTCATAAGTGCACGCTCACCATGGAACTTTCCCTGGCTTGCAAAACAATATGAGCAGTTAAGGTTACAGGTATGTGCCACATGAAGGCACAGAGCCTTTACTACACCAGATGTCCTGGCTTTAAGCTCACCGGCCATATCTTCATAGGTATCTTCGACGAAAAGCTTTCCGGAATCTTTAAGCTCCGTTATCTCATCATATATCTCGGAAAGCTCTTCCAAGGAAGTCCCGTATTTTGCGTTAAGATCGGTAAAGACCGTTTCCTTAGTCTTTCCGGAAGTCTCGTTATTTATATCTTCAAATGCGGCGATCATATCATATGTCACGTCGTCCACTGCATGGACAGAACCTGAGCATACGTCAAGTACTATGTTCATTCCGCCGGCTTTATACTGATGTATCATATTTATACCGTTTCCTTATATTTATATTCGCTTATCGTGCACTTCGGGAGCAGGCTCTCCTCAGTGACCGTTCGCTCAGCCCTCAGTATGCAAGCAAGCTTGCACTGATGGCATTCGCTTATCGCGCAAAAAAAATACCGCCTCCGTTCAGAGGCGATATCCTTCAGTTTCATTTCTCCTTATCGCTCTTCTCGCACTTCTGATTAGCGATACCGCAGCTTGTCTTGCATGCAGACTGACATGAAGTCTGGCACTCGCCGCATCCGCCCTTCTTTGCGCTCTCGCAGAGATTGCGTGTTTCAACAGTCTTAATATGCTTCATAATATCCTCCTAAAACCTGTTAAATATTCATTTAACTGACTGCTACAAGTTTATAGGAAAGAATAGAAAATGTCAACCCTTATTTTTGGTATTTTTCCGATATTGTTAAATAATTATTAATATACAAAAAATAACATTGACAAATTATATTTTTGGGAGCAAAATATCACTGTTTCAGATTAAAATACAGGAGGCATTATGCTCGAATTAAAAAATATAACCAAGATCTATCCCGCAGGCGGGGAAGAGGTACACGCATTAAAAGGTGTAAGCCTGCAGTTTAGGGAAAGCGAGTTTGTATCGATCCTCGGTCCTTCCGGATGCGGTAAGACCACCATGCTTAACATCATCGGCGGTCTTGACAAATATACTGACGGCGACCTTGTGATCAACGGAAAAAGTACAAAGGAATATAAAGCACGTGACTGGGATGCATACCGCAACCATTCGATAGGTTTTGTATTCCAGACCTATAATCTGATACCTCATCAGAATGTACTTACCAACGTAGAACTGGCACTGACATTATCAGGTGTTTCCAAGGCAGAGCGCCGCAAGCGTGCAAAGGAAGCTCTTGAAAAGGTAGGTCTTAAGGATCAGATGAAGAAAAGACCTTCCGAGATGTCAGGAGGTCAGATGCAGCGTGTGGCCATAGCCCGTGCGATCGTCAACAATCCCGATATCATCCTTGCAGATGAGCCTACCGGTGCACTTGATACCGAGACCAGTATCCAGGTTATGGATATATTAAAGGAAATAGCCAAGGACCGTCTGGTCATCATGGTTACCCACAATCCGGATCTGGCAAACAGGTACTCCACACGTATAGTAAGGATGCTCGACGGCGTGATCACCGACGACTCCGCACCTTTAGATGACAGCGAATACGCAAAAGAACTTGAGGTCGCCAAAAAGAAAGAGGTTGAGTCTCACAAGACCAAGAAGCCTTCAATGTCCCTCTGGACAGCTTTCGGTCTCTCACTCAAGAACCTTTTCACCAAAAAGGGACGTACGATCCTTACGAGCTTTGCAGGTTCCATAGGTATTATCGGTATAGCACTTATCTATGCCACATCAAACGGTGCTACGGAATTCATAGATAACGTACAGGAGCAGACACTTTCCGCTTATCCCATAACGATACAGGCTTCGACCGTTGATATGAGCAGCCTGCTCACCACGTTTATGGGCAAGGCCGAGTCAACATTCCAGCACGATAATGATGCTATTTACCAGAAAAACATGATATACGAGCTGGTAAACTCCCTGAACACCTTAGAGAGCAGGGAAAACGACCTTGTTTCATTCAAGAAATACATAGAAGCCGAACGTGCCAAACCGGAATCCGAGTTTAACAATGCTCTATTAGGTATCCAGTATACTTATAATACAAACCTTAAGATCTACACGAAAAACCTTGAAGGCGATATCATCCTTTCCGATGCCTCTCAGATCATGGCCGACATGATACAGGATTTCATGGGCATTGATATGAACCTGATGATGTCTATCAGCGGTTCTTCCGCCTTAGGTGCACAGTCAAACTCATTTATGGAAAACAGTACGGCTCTCTGGAAGGAAATGCTTCCCGGAAACGACGGTGCCGTGATCAATCCCGTTCTTCACGAACAGTATGATATCATATACGGAAACTGGCCCACAGCTTATGACGAGATAATCCTTTTTGTTGACGAACATAACGAACTTAATGACCTGACACTCTATGCTCTCGGTTTAAAGAGCAAAGAGGAAATGGACAGAAACATGGAGGCCGTTATTAAGCATGAAGCCTTAGAAGTCAAGGAACAGAAATGGAGCTACGAAGATATCTGCAATCTCGAGTTCAGGACAGTGCTTCCCTGTGATGCGTATATTTATGATGAAACTACAGGTACATATTCCGATCTAAGGGAAACCGCTACAGGTCTTAAATACCTCTATGATAACGGTCTTTCCTTAAAGGTATGCGGAATCGCAAAGGTTTCCGACAACGCGATCGGCGTACAGGAAAACGGTCATATCGGTTATACCTCGCTTCTTACGGATTACATCATCGAACATGCTAAAGAATCCGATGTTGTAAAGGCCCAGCTTGATTCAAAGGATACCGATGTTCTTACAGGACTTCCTTTCAAGGGTTCCGATGAATTAACAACCCAAGAAAAAGCTGCCAAATTCCATGAATATGTAGCAGCTCTTGACGAAGAAGGGCGCGCTGCTCTCTATACAAAAATAGTCAGCACTCCTTCCGATGAGCTTATAAACCAGACTATCGAACAGACTCTTTCTACTCTTGATAAGGATACCATGCTTTCACAGATGATCCAGGGTGCTGTAGCACAGACCGGTATGAAAGAGGAACAGATAAGAAGCTACCTTGCAAATATGAGTGAGGAAGAATTGACGGAAATGTTCAGGACTTCCATGAAGGAACAGTTCCTGGCACAGTATTCAGAGCAGGTTAAGGAACAGCTGGCTGCTATGAGTACAGCACAGCTTTCCGCTATGCTTGACATGACACTTAAGACATTTAGCGATGAGCAGTGTGCAGTGATGTATGATGATACCATGGAGTTCTCTCCTTCAGACTATGATTCGATCTTAAAGAGCTTATGTCTGGTAGATAAGGATAACCCCTCTTCCATCAATCTGTTTGCTTCATCATTTGCCAACAAGGATGTCATAGCAGATACCATTACCGCATATAATGAGACAGTCGATGAGATAAAAGAGATCAGATATACCGATATCGTCGGTATCATGATGTCATCGGTTACAACGATCATCAATGCGATCACATATGTACTTATCGCATTCGTAGCTGTTTCGCTTATCGTTTCTTCCATAATGATAGGTGTCATCACACTTATATCTGTACAGGAAAGAACAAAAGAGATCGGTATCCTGCGTGCCATCGGTGCTTCAAAGAGAAATGTTTCGAGTATGTTCAATGCCGAGACAGTTATCATCGGATTCACATCCGGTATGCTGGGAGTTATAGTTACTTATCTCCTCTGCATCCCTATCAATGCGATACTGCATTCAGTGACCGGTATTGAGAACTTAAGTGCAAGACTTCCGATATATGTCGCCGCAATACTTGTACTCATCAGTATGCTGCTGACACTTATCGCAGGCATCATTCCTTCAAGAAGTGCCGCAAAGAAGGATCCTGTGGTTGCTCTTCGAACCGAGTAACAGACAGAGACCGGGTACCATTAAATATATTTAAGTCTAACGTAACCAACGGGGACACGGATCATTTCCCGGGACACACTCCAAAGAGTGTCCCGAAAAACAATCCGTGTCCCCGTTTTTTCCGTTAAAAAAATGAGTAAAAAAAGGGCTCGTGACGGATAGTTCCCGATCTTAATTGTCTTTTGTGACAATTAAGTCGGTATGCTGTCCGGACAGAGCCCGTAAACTTTATGGATATTTAATTAAACAGGATATGCCTTGTTCTCTTTATCAGCTGCAGCTACATCTACGCCCTTCTGCTGTGCCTGTCTGTACTTAAAGAAGTCAGTAGCAACCTGAGGGAACAGAGCGTATGAAAGAACATCCTCTTCCTGCTGGATCCACTCCTTGCACTCCTCCTTGAACTGAGGAAGCTGGGGCTTGATAAGATCTGCGGGACGGCAGGTGATGGGCTTTACATCGCCGATGCACTTCTTCTGTACTTCCTTGTTGAAAGGCTTGATGGTCTGTCCGAATTCACCTGAAAGGATCTTCTTGGACTCTTTAGTAACCATCTTGTATCTCTCGCCCTGAAGTACGTTAAGAACTGCCTGAGTACCAACGATCTGGCTTGAAGGTGTAACAAGCGGAGGCTCACCGAAGTCTTTACGAACACGGGGAACTTCCTCAAGAACTGCCTCAAATTTATCCTCGGCATGAGCTTCCTTAAGCTGTGATACAAGGTTGGAAAGCATACCGCCGGGTACCTGGTACTGAAGTGTCTTGATATTAACACCCATAACCTTGGGATTAAGAAGACCGTTCTTTAAGCACTCCTCTCTGTAAGGAGCAAAGTAAGCAGCGATCTCTGCAAGTAAGTTCTGGTCAAGTCCTGTATCATACTCTGTACCGCGGAAGGTCTCTACCATAACCTCGGTAGCGGGCTGTGAAGTACCCATTGAAAGAGGTGACATAGCTGTATCGATGATGTCGCAGCCTGCCTCAACAGCCTTCATGTATGTCATGGAAGCTACACCTGAGGTGTAGTGTGTATGTAACTGGATAGGAAGCTTTGATCCAGCCTTAAGAGCCTTAACAAGACGTGTAGCCTCGTAAGGAACGAGCAAGCCGGCCATATCCTTGATACAGATGGAATCTGCACCGAGCTCTTCGATCTGCTTTGCTGTCTTCTCCCAGTACTCTAAGGTGTAAGCATCACCTAATGTGTATGAAAGAGCAATCTGAGCATGTCCGCCTTCCTTCTTGGTAGCCTTAACAGCTGTCTCAAGATTACGAAGGTCGTTTAAGCAGTCGAAAATTCTTACGATATCAATACCGTTTGCAACTGACTTCTGAGCGAAATACTCAACTACGTCATCTGCATAGTGGTTATAACCTAAGATATTCTGTCCACGGAAAAGCATCTGAAGCTTTGTTTTCTTGAAGCAAGCCTTAAGCTTTCTAAGTCTCTCCCAGGGATCTTCCTTTAAGAATCTGAGACATGCATCAAATGTAGCACCGCCCCAGCACTCTACCGAATGATATCCTACTTCATCCATCTTAGGAGCGATGGGGAGCATAAGCTCGGTAGGCATTCTGGTAGCTATAAGCGACTGATGAGCATCACGAAGGATGGTCTCAGTAATTTTTACCGGTCTTTTATCAGCCATTGTTTTATTTTCCTTTCAAATTAATAATAATTGATTATTTAACTCCGTAGATAGCCATGAATACACCGGCTGCAACCGCAGTACCGATAACACCGGCTACGTTAGGTCCCATAGCGTGCATGAGCAGGAAGTTTGTAGGATCGTATTCGGATCCGACCTTCTGTGATACACGTGCTGCCATAGGAACCGCAGAAACACCTGCTGAACCGATCAAAGGATTGATCTTACCGTGTGTAAGTACACACATGAGCTTTCCTAAAAGAACACCGCCCATGGTACCGAAACCGAATGCAAGAAGTCCTAATGCAACGATCTTAAGAGTATCTGCCTTAAGGAATGCCTCAGCGCTTGTAGAAGCTCCGACTGAAGTTCCGAGCAGGATAACTACGATGTACATAAGTGCGTTAGAAGCTGTCTCAGTAAGCTGTCTGGTAACACCACACTCTCTGAATAAGTTACCGAGCATCAGCATACCGATAAGAGGAGCGGTACTCGGAAGTATAAGTACTACTACAACTGTAATGATTACAGGGAAAAGTATCTTTTCAAGCTTTGTAACCGGACGAAGCTGTGTCATCTTGATCTTTCTTTCCTTATCAGTTGTAAACAGCTTCATGATAGGCGGCTGGATGATGGGAACCAGTGACATATATGAATATGCTGCAACTGCGATAGGTCCCATAAGGCTTGTCTGGCCGAGTTTTCCGGCAAGGAAGATAGATGTAGGGCCGTCAGCACCACCGATGATGGAGATAGCTGCAGCTGCCTTTCCGTTGAACCCGAACACGATAGCAAGAAGGTAAGCAACGAAAATACCAAGCTGTGCAGCTGCTCCTAAAAGGAAACTGATGGGGTTTGCGATCAGGGGACCGAAGTCCGTACCTGCACCTACACCCATGAATATCAGCGAAGGCATTATGCCCCACTCATCAAGTGTAAAGAAGTATCTGAGCAATCCGGTACTCTCTACTATAGTACCGTCAGCTAAAACCTCTCCTTTTTCGTACATGATTTCAGGATACATATTAACAAGAAGCATACCAAATGAAATCGGAACGAGAAGGAGCGGCTCAAAGCCTTTTCCTATGGCCAGATACAAGAATATGAACGCAACCAGGATCATGAGGACATTTCCCCAGCCCAGCTTCGCAAAACCGGTTTGCTCGGCGAGGTTGCTCAATGTATCAATTACGTAATCCATAAAACTCTCCGTTTCTGTTATAATTTGTACTATCCTGTCATCCGAAAGGAAGACAGATAGAATTGCTTCCTGTTATCAGTTTAATGTTGCAAGAACATCGCCTGCTTCAACAGCTGCGTTAACTGCTACATTGATACTTGCAACTGTTCCGTCCTGTGTAGCAACGATCTCATTCTCCATCTTCATAGCTTCAAGGATCATGATAACCTGACCCTTCTTAACTGCATCACCAACGTTAGCCTTGATACCAAGGATCTTGCCGGGCATGGGAGCCTCGATCTTTACGCTGCCTGCTGCGCCTGTAGCCTTAGGTGCTGCCTTGGGAGCTGCCTTAGGTGCTGCAGCCTTGGGAGCTGCTAAAGCGGGAGCTGCACCAGCGCCGCCTTCTTCTACTGAAACTTCGTAAACATTGCCATTTACCGTAATGGTATAATTTTTCATGGAATTAACCTCCTAAATAAATCAATCTAATATTATCTGGCATAGCCCATACGTCTTATGCTTCTAACAACAAGTCCGTCTGCGGGAACTTCTCCGCCGTTTTCTGCTTCATATGCATATATTGCAGCGGTGATGACAGCTACAAGCTCTGTATCATCACTTTCGTCCTCGATCACTTCCTCTGCTGCAGCAGGAGCTGCAACAGCAGGAACCTCGGGAGTCTTAGGTGCTGCTTTCTTTTTGCCTAAAGCACCGAATATCTTTCCTTCCAAAGTGATAACAAGTGAGATGAATGCAAGGGCACAGAATACGATTCCGAGACCCATGGCGGTATTAAGACCGGCCTCACCGTAGGTGATATCATCTCCTGCACTGCTTGCCAGGAAAAACATGGTAAATAAACTGTTCAATGTCATAGTCCTACCTCACTTAAATAGTTCCATGCTTCTTGTCGGGACGGCCCTCTTCCTTTAAATAGAGCATCTCGAAAGCATAAACGAGGTTCTTTCTTGCTGAATCAGCAGTAATGATATTATCAACATATCCGCGTCTTGCAGCAGCTTCTGCAGAAATCTGAGCCTTGATCATAGCCTCAGCGTCTGCCTTAGCGGTCTTATCACCGTCAGCTGCAACAATCTGTGCTGCAAGCTCGGGCTTCATAGGACCTACCTGTGCACCCTCTAATGCGAATACCATATCAGCACCAAGTGCCTTTGAGTTCATAACTGTGTATGCAGAACCGATGGCCTTATCAACGATAAGGTTAACCTTCGGTACTGTAGCGTTGGCAAATGCAGCTGTAAGCTTAGCAGCAGCTGTAGCCATTCTCTTCTCACCGTCGAGGCAGCAGTTGCAGAAGCCTTCAGCGTTGGTAAGAGTAAGTACGGGTATATTAAATGAATCACAGAAGTTAACGAATGTAAATGCCTTTCTCATACCGTTTACGGTAAGGAGGGGATCAAACTTCTCGGAAGCCTTTCCGTCATCACCTAAGACAGCGGTTCTGTTGGCAACTACACCTACGGTAGCACCGTCAAGCTTGATAAAGCCTGTAACCATTGACTTTCCGAAATCCTTCTTTACTTCAAAGAACGCATTGTCATCACCGAGTGCTGCAGCAGCCTTAGCGCCGTCTGCAAGAAGTGATGCAAGCTCGGGAGTCTCACGGTTAAGATCGTCTGTAGAATCAGCTGCAACAGCCTCATCCTCGTTGCAGGAAGGAATAAGGGAAACAAGCTCTCTTACGGCGTTAAGTACATCAACGTCATCCTTACCTACATAATCGATCTCACCGCACTCAGCCTTAAATGCAGCTGAAGCAGAATCACACTTGCCCTCATTGTTGCCCTTGATGGCATTGGGAGTGTTAACAAAAAGCTTAGCTTCTTCTGTAGCAAATACAAAATCGTTCATGTTTGCCGAAATGCCTAAACCACCGCCGCACTTTCCGAATACTGCAGCAATCTGAGGGATAAGTCCCGAAGCCATAGCCTGCCTTGACATGATCTCACCGAGACCTTCAAGAGCATCGGTAGCTTCCTCAAGTCTTAAACCTGCACAGTCAATAAGACCGATAACGGGTGTACCGCACTTCATTGCAAGATCATAAACATTAGCGATCTTCTTTGCGTGCATCTCGCCGATAGTTCCGGCAAGTACTGAAGCATCCTGGCTGTATACATATACAGGAGCTCCGTTTATAACGCCGTATCCGGTGATAACACCATCTGAAGGCGCTTCTTTTGTCTGTAGATTAAAATCGGTATTTCTCTTTGTTACAAGTGCTCCGATCTCTACAAAACTATTGTCGTCCAGCAGCGTGGCGATACGGTCACGAGCGGACAATTTTGTTGAGTTACTCATCGTTTACCTCCATGATTAAAATTTTTCCAATTTTCACCAAATACCATTATACAGATTAAAATGCGTTTTGCAACACCTTTTTTTAAAAACAAAAAAAATGTCCGCACAAAGCGGACATTTGTATATTGTTAATTATGTATTCCTTTTGGTAAACCTTGTATATACGGGATCAGTCAGCAAATATTATGCCGTCAAAGATATCCCATACAGCTACTCCGTTAAGGTATCCGAACTGCTCATCCATCTGGAACATGCCCCATTCGCCGTTATCGGTGGTAAAGAATACAAGCCTGTCACCGTCTGTCTTCTTAGGATAGATCTTCTCTCCTGCCGTAAGCTCTACCTCGATATCAAACTCTCCGGGAACATCAGAATCCTCATTGAACATATGCTCGGGATCGATCATGCCGGCCTTGAAATCCTGTTTTAAGGTAAGTTCAAATCCGCTTGAGAAATCAAGATACTTGCTTATGCGTTCGATCCTGCCTTCATCATTGATACAGTACTTTCCGGTCTCAAAATTGGTTCCTAATACATCATTTCTGGTAAGTGCCAAAAATCCGTCCGGATCGAATAATGTCTTATAAGAATAATCATTATCCCACTCTTCTTCGCCGTATCTGTTTATGATGCTTACAGGTGAAATACCGTAATATTCACTCTCGGTCTCAGTGACAATACCGTCATCACCGATAGCCAGAACAAACATATCATCATCTTCGCTGTCCTGAACAAGATGTATTATAATGAATGTGGTCTCATTGATATCGTTTCTGTACAGATACATATCACTTTCATATCCGTATATCTGCTCGTTCTCAAATACAGTCTCGCCATTTATCTGGATTCCTACACCTCTGAAATCGCCCCACTCATCATATCCGAGAGCATAAACATTTAATGTATCAAACTCTCCGTCATCATCGGAGACAAGGTTCCTTACTTCAAGCTCATCTCCTAAAGAAAGGGTTCTCATATACTTTTCGGGAACGGTACGGTATTTTTTCTTAAACAGACCTACAAGCTTAGGCTCACCGTCATCCACAACTATGGTATCATAGAATGAGAATGTAGCGGAAAGATTTCCGTCAGCATATGATGTGCCGTCTAACTCATAAGGTGAAAAGTAGAATGTAACTCCTTCGTTGCCGATAGCAAAACAGATCTGGTCATTGGCTATCTGGTCGGCAATATAATCGATGGCCTTGTCAAAGAACTCGCTGTCTCCGTCATCTGACCATAATCCGTACTTTTCCTCTAATTTGTAAGCTATCATTTCCGCAAGGGAATCGCAGTCGTTACATACATCTGAAATCTTAAGATACTCTCCTGTAACGGGATCGATCGATACACCTTTCTTTGCGGTATAGGGATGTGCTCCTCCTGCATAGCTTGAATTTACGTTTTCAAGGCTGACTACATAAGAATCAGCTCTTAATATGTTGTAGCTGTCATATGTAAAGTATAAGGCATCTTCACACTCACCGTACTCGGTATACATGTCGCGGTAATATCTGAAATCATCCTCGATCATGGCTGCATCTTCATCTCTCTGATATGCAAGTGTTTCAGCAAGAGCGGGATACTTTACCTTATCCTCTTCACTTATAAGCACAGGGTTAAAGCTTACTGCGATAACCTGGTGATAATTATCTGAATCCTGTGACCATTCTCCATCAGATCTTGAAGCTACACCTAACGCTATTAATTCAGGCAGGTCATAATCCATATCTTCATCGGCATACTTGCCGGTAATAAGAGCGGGATCCTCGGTGGGAGTAGGCTCCTCGGTAGGAGTTATCTCTTCTGTAGGAGTAGGTGTCTCCGTAGGCTCAGCCGTAGGAGTTATCTCATATGTAGTAGCAGGCTCCTCGGTAGGAGTTACATCTTCTGTGGGAGTAGTCGATACTTCTTCCGTATCATCATCTTTGCGGCGTCTTCTGCCCGATGTCTCATCATCATCAGTATCTCCCGAACATGCAGAAAGAGCCATTGCCATGATCAGCAGACAGGTTAACAGTAAATACCTAAACTTTTTCATTTTGTTCTCCTTGTTTCCCAGTTATACTGTTTTAATCTACATACCGAAATATAACCATGTAACAAATAAACATTTCGGATGATTACAGGATATGATAATACCACATATTACACCGAAAAGTAAACAGGCAATTTGAATAGAATTAATATGATTTGTTTAGTGTTTTAAGTGCATTTTTAATGCTTTCCTGTCTGAATCCCTTTCTGAATGCGGCTGCCAAAAGCTTCTGCTTATCTTCATAAGGAATCTCATCTTCAGAATCAGCCTTAGTTCCAAGCTTTTTTCTTACAAAATTCAATGCTGCCTTAAGTTCGGGATCTTCAGCCTCACCGTCTTCGGTAATATTATCATAAGCCATATCTATAGTCTCGGAGTTGATACCTTTTTCCTCCAGCTTATACCGGAGCATGCCCGCAAATACGCTGTATGGTATCTGCACAAA
>CACYIR010000012.1 GCA_902774525.1 uncultured Lachnospiraceae bacterium | reverse complement strand
GGGCGGTAATGCCGGAAGCCAGGCTTCGGTATCGATCATCCGTGCGCTGTCTCTTGACGAGCTGAGCTTTGCTGACCTTCCGAGAACTGCCTGGAAGGAATCAAGAGTATCGCTTTTGGTTGGTGCTACTCTGGCTGTTACCAATTTTGTAAAGCTTATGGTAGTTGACAATGTAACTCCCCAGGTGGCTGCAGTAGTGTGTCTGACACTGGTTGTAACTGTTTTTGTTGCAAAGCTTGTAGGTTGTTCACTTCCCATGTTCGCAAAGAAGCTGGGATTTGACCCTGCTGTTATGGCATCACCTTTTATCACAACTATAGTTGATGCTTTGTCATTGCTTATTTATTTTGAGTTTGCGACACTGATACTGGGTATCGGAGCATAGAAACACAGAAAGGTATAGAAAATGAAAGAATTACTTGACATATTATCGGAGAAATTCGGCGCGGCTTTTGAAAAGGCCGGATACGGAGCAGAATATGGAAGGTGTGTGGTATCAAACCGTCCGGACCTCTGCGAGTATCAGTGTAACGGTGCCATGGCCTGTGCCAAGGTATATAAGAAGGCGCCTATTGCTATCGCCAATGAGGTAGTGACTTCTCTTCCCGATGACGGTGCATTTAAAAGCGTAGAGGCTGTTGCTCCCGGATTTATAAATATCATAATCGGTGAAAAGACTCTTAACGCATATCTTAATGAGATGGCTGTATCCGAAAAGAACGGATTTGAACCGAAGAGCATAGGAAAAACCGCTGTAATAGATTACGGCGGAGCCAATGTGGCAAAACCTCTCCATGTAGGACATCTTCGTCCGGCCATAATCGGTGAGAGTGTAAAGAGAATACTTAAATTTGACGGATATAAGACTATAGGTGATGCACATCTTGGAGACTGGGGTACACCTATCGGACTTATATTTACAGAGATGCAGGACAGAAATCCTTCACTCGTATTTTTTGATGAGAATTATACAGGCGAATATCCTGCAGAATGTCCTGTTACATTAAAGGAACTTGAGGAAATATATCCTTTTGCCAGTGCCAAGTCCAAAGAGGATGAGGAGTACAGGGCAAGAGCACGCCAGGCAGTGTTTGAGCTGCAGAGCGGCAGACGCGGATACAGGGCTCTTTGGGAAAGGATCATGGACATCTCAAAAAAAGACCTTGCGAAAAACTATGGCAGCCTTAATGTATTTTTTGAACTCTGGTACGGCGAAAGTGATGCCGATCCTTATATCGCACCGATGATAGAGGATATGAAGAAACAGGGTATAGCAAAAATAAGCGAGGGCGCGCTTGTTGTTGATGTTAAAGAGGAGTCCGATAACAAGGAAATGCCTCCCTGCATGCTGCTTAAATCAGACGGCGCTGTAGGCTATGATTCCACTGACCTGGCAACTATAGTTCAGAGAATGAAAGACTTTTCTCCCAACAAGATAATATATGTAGTTGATAAACGTCAGGGTCTTCACTTTGAGCAGGTATTCCGTACCGTAAGAAAGGCCGGTATCGTAGGTGATGATACCGATCTGATCTTCCTTGGTAACGGTACCATGAACGGTAAGGACGGAAAGCCTTTTAAGACCCGTGATGGCGGAGTACTCCGTCTTGAGGCATTGGTCAAGGATGTCAGGGATCACGTGGCTGAGAAGATGGCTGACAGGGACTTGAGTGCCGAAGAGAAGGATGAAATATCAAGAAAAGTTGGTCTTGCAGCGCTTAAATACGGTGATCTTTCCAATGCGGCCACAAAGGATTACATCTTTGATATCGATAAATTTACCTCGTTTGAGGGAAATACCGGACCTTATATACTTTATACCATGGTACGTATCAAGTCCATCCTTGAAAAGTACTCATCAGTATCCGGTTTAAGCATTGCAGTAGTACTTGCAAAAGCAGCAAACGGAGAGTATAAGCTGTCCGATATAGACGGTAATGATTCCGAGAAGAAGCTTAAGCTTCAGATATCCCTGTTCTCAACAAGCATGGCTCAGGCTGTGGCTGAGATCGCACCCCATAAGGTATGTTCATATCTGTTTGACTTAAGCAACTGCCTTAATTCATTCTATCATGAGAATAAGATCGTAGCGGAAGAGAATGAGGAAAAACGTAAAGGTTTTATAGCACTTATATGTCTCACATTAAAGCTGCTTGAAACCGGTATTGACCTTTTAGGTATCGAAGCTCCTGAGAAAATGTAACGAAATTGTGAGATATTCAATTATGATTGACTTATTGTAGTTTTTTGTGTATAATATACAATGAATTAATTTGAATATCAGATAAATCGTTTGTCGGTATATATAATGTACCAAATCTGTGGTACATGTTTCAAGGAGAAAGAGAAAATGCAAGGTAAAAAGCTGTTCATTTTAAAGAGCGTGCTGTTAATGGCAGCACTTATCATATTTGCACTGGCTGTCGGTAATGTTAATGCACGTGCGGACGAGAAGAAGTATAAAGGTAAGGTTCATGACGTTAAGTCGGCACTGAATGTAAGAAAAGGTGCAGGAAAGAATTACGATCCCATCACCGATGCTTCAGGGAATATCCTTCAGCTTAAGCCGGATGAGGAAGTAGTCATCATCGGACAGGCTACAGCAGCTGACGGTACTATATGGTACAATGTAGAGTTTGAACGTGACGGGAAGAAGTACAGCGATGGTTATGCTTCCAGCAACTATATTGAAAAAGGCGCTGAGATAACCGAAGCTCCCAAACCTACTCCTACAGCTACACCCGAGCCTACACCTACCCCTATCGCAGAGGTAGCGACCAAAGCTCCCACACAGCCTACTCCAAGTCTTACAGACAATACTAATGAAGGTGAAGGCGAACAGGGCGGCGGCAATCCCAAGAAAGTAATCCTTGGTGTTATATTTGCAGTTATAGCTGTTGCGGTTGTATTCTTCGGATTGTTCATAGTACTCGGACTTATCAAGCAGAACAAGAGAAAGAACCGTATACGTAACGCTCGTAAGGTAGACAGAATGAGAAGCTCCGAGCAGGAGAATCAGGGCGGCAAGAGAAAGCCCGAGATCAGACGTTCGGAAGATGACGGCGCATATGTACGTGAGGTTAGACAGAGCGTATATTATACAAATCCTGAAGATGACGATGAGTTATACGGTCTTGTATCTCAGGAACCTGATGACAAGAGGTCACTCAGGGCTGCAGTTGACAGACTTCAGGAGCATGACATCATCAACCATAAGATCTATGGTGAAGGCGAAGTATATGACAATTCAGATGTTAAGCTGATGGAAGTCAGATTCGGCAACGACGTAAGATTCTTAAATAAGGATTCTATCGTTCAGAAACGTCTGATCGAGATCATTGATGATGAGGACCAGGCTACTGCAAGACGCAGAAGCAGACGTAACAGAAATAAGAGGAATGACTATTAATTAAATATGTTGGTACCTTAAAGCTTATGGGCTCTGTCCGGGCAGCATCCCGACTTAATTGTCACCAAAGACAATTAAGATCGGGAACTACCCGTCACGAGCCCTATTTTTATACTGAAATCATTTTATAAAAAAGTCATTCTGAAGGAAGAGAAGAATTTTTGATTCTTCGCTAAGTTCAGAATGACATAAATATACAGAATAATTATTATGATATCAGATAATCATTTGTAAAAAGTTATAAATTAAGTATATCCTCACAGTGCTTTATCATGCGTTCGATAGCCTGGGTGCCGGGGGCACCGATGGTGTTTCTCTTTTCAACACAGGTCTTAAGTGATATGGCTTCGTAGATATCCTGCTCGAAGGCGGGAGAGAACTGCTTAAATTCGTCGAGTGAAAGGTCATCAAGTGCACAGTTCTTATCTATGCAGTAAAGTACCAGGCGGCCGATGATACCGTGTGCATCACGGAAAGGTATACCGTGTACTACGAGGTAATCAGCTGCATCGGTAGCATTGGTGAAACCGTTCCTTGCACTCTTTGCCATCACATCCTTGTTAAAGGTGAGGGTGGAAAGCATTCCGTCAAACAGTGTGATCGAATCCGATACAGTATCAAGAGCATCAAAGAAGGCTTCCTTATCTTCCTGAAGGTCCTTGTTATATGCAAGAGGCAGTCCTTTTAATGCAGTGAGCAGTGTGATGAGGCTTCCGTATACACGTCCGGTTTTTCCGCGTACCAGTTCGGCTATATCGGGATTTTTCTTCTGGGGCATGATGCTGCTTCCTGTGGAATATGCATCGTCTATCTCTATAAAGCGGTATTCATTGGTGTTCCAGATGATTATCTCTTCGCTGAATCTTGAGAGATGCATCATTATCATGGAGAAGCATGAGAGAAGTTCTATAAGGTAATCCCTGTCGGATACGCCGTCCATGGAGTTCTCTGTGGGTCCGTAGAAGTCAAGTGCCTTTGCAGTCATCTCACGGTCTAAAGGATAAGTGGTACCTGCCAATGCTCCTGATCCTAAAGGAGAATAGTTCATCCTTTCCTTTGCATCTTTTAATCTGCTTCTGTCTCTTGCAAACATCTCGAAGTAAGCACCCAAGTGATGAGCTAAGGTTACAGGCTGAGCTTTCTGCAGATGTGTGAAGCCCGGCATATAGGTTTCTGTATTATCCTTCATGATAGTAAGGATAGTTGTAAGAAGCTTTTTAAGTTTTTTACTGATCTCGCCAGCAGCGTTACGCGAGTACATACGCATGTCAAGTGCTACCTGATCGTTACGGCTGCGGCCTGTATGGAGCTTTTTGCCTGCATCGCCGATACGTTCGGTAAGAGTTGCTTCTACAAAGCTGTGGATGTCCTCAGCAGTCATGTCTATCTCAAGCCTGCCTGCTTCGATATCGTTATATATATCAGTTAATCCTTTATGTATAAGTTCTGCTTCTTCGTGTGAGATGATACCCTGGTTACCGAGCATGAGCGCATGAGCCATGCTGCCTTTGATATCTTCACGCCAGAAACGGCTGTCGAAAGTGATCGATGCATTATATTTTGCAACGAGTTCGTTTGTTTCGCCGGTGAAACGGCCTCCCCAAAGCTTCATGATTGCCTCCTGATACTGAATGATAAATGTTCAGTCTTTTTATTCTGTACCTAACAATAATACTTATAAAACCTTGTGTAGTCAATAGTTTTTTATTGACTAAATTTTTATTTTTTGTGATAATAAAGAAGGGCAAACTTTGGAGTCAATCTGTTTTATTTATAGAAAGGATATTGTATGAAAAAAGGACTTGTATTGGTTTGTTTATTATTTGTTATGCTGGGATTAACTAGTGTAAGTATTTCAGGGGCTGAAAAGAAATCTTATAAAACAGATATTGAAAAGATGTTGAAAGGATTAAAGGATTTTGAATTCAGCCTTCTTTATGAAATCGATGTTAAAGAGCCTGAAATCGGTACAACAAAAGGCATAAAACTGGACAAAGACAGAATGTCGAGAATAGCGGCCTTTACTTTAGATTATTCTTATAAGGATTCGCTTTATAAAAATTCTGATGAGAATAGTTACGAAAATGATTATGAGTATAAATATGAATATAATCATGAAGATAAGTTGGATTATATATGTCAGGTTAATGATTCTGCTTTAAAAAAAGCAGGCAAAAACCTTTTTGGGAAAACTTTAAAAGCCTCATATATTACTTCAGATGAAAGATGTATATACAGGGATGTATATAAAGATGACGAATATGGAGTAGTATATAAATATAAAGAGTCTGATGGTGAAGAAAAAGGCGAGTTCTGTGTTTACTCTACTTCAGTTAAGAAGAAAGGGAAAAAGTATACTGCTACAAAAAAGTGTTATCTGGGATTTGCCTATGGGCAGATAACGAGAGAGTCTAACTATACGATCACATACACCTTAAAGAAATCCTCTAAATCCGAGTATGGATATATAATTACCGGGTTAAAGGTCAAGAAGACAGGAAAGACATTAACCAGAGAAGATATATTATCTTTGCTTTATGAGGATGCAGATGGTGATATGATTTCAACTTTTGAGGAAATGTATTTCGGAACCGATCCGTTAAAGGCAGATACGGATGGAGATGGCATAGATGATTATTTTGAGATCGTGAACGGAAGAGATCCGGTCGACCCTAAAGATAAAGATGATTTTAATAGTTATCATGATATAGATATTGATGGGCTGACCGATTTTGATGAAATAAGAATATATAAGACGGATCCGCTGAATGATGATACTGATGATGACGGACTTTCTGACGGATTTGAAATTGTGAATAAGTTTGATCCGTTAAATACCGATACAGATGGTGACGGTGTGCCTGACGGAGAAGAAAAATTTGAGCAGACATATGTTTTTGATACATCTGATCTGGGATGGGCTTATGATGAACTGTTAAAATCCGCAGGACAGAAAAAGACTTATTTTGGAGATGATGAGATTACAGTCCGTGAAGATATAGGATTAATAAAAAGAATAATCATTAAAGCTAACATGGCTGGAGATATAAGTGATAGAATTGATATTGAGAATATGTATGGCAGACATGTTATACTTACAAGAAGTAGTTTCATAGCAGGGATTCCTGTAGAGATTACTTTCAGTAAAGACGTAAAAGAGAGTACTTTTAAAAATGCAGAGCTGATATTTGAATATGATGATGAATGGCTGGCTGATGGAGAGGAAGATGTATTGATCCCGGTATTCAGCAATGATAACTCCGGTATATGGTATGCACCTATTGAAGACTATACGATTGATAAGGTAAACAATACGATCAGTTTTATGATGGACAGACCGGGATATTATAACCTGATAAATCTGGACAAATACTCAAAAATCTTTTCAAGATATTAGATTAACGATTAAAAGTTGACAAATGGTGACAAAACACTTATTATATTAAGTGCAGTAAAAATGATCGTAAGAAAGGGGACCCTAAAGGAGTCTGGGTGCTTATTATCATGGGTAGAAAAAACGACACTGAAGTTATCATCAAGAACAAAAGATACAGACTTTCCGGTTTTGAGAACGAAGAGTATCTTCAGAGGATAGCCGGCTTTTTGAATAATAAGTTTGCAGAGATAAAGAAGCAGGATATATATAAGAATCTCGACAGCGAAATGAGAGCCATCTTCCTTGAGATCAATCTCGTGGATGAGTACTTCAAGATGAAGAATAAATATGAAGAATCTGAAGCAGACAGTGAGTCGAAGAGCAATGAGATATACTCCATGAAGCATGAGATCATGAGCCTGCAGTCAAAGCTTGAGATAGCCCAGAACGAGATAGAGAAGCAAAAGGCTTTGAATATCGAGGAGCAAAAGAAAAATATCAAGCTTGAGACAGAGCTTTCTTCCGAAAGAAAGAACAGAAAGTCTTCGGACGATTAAGAGTGATACGGCGAATCAAATATATTGGTTCGCCTTCTTTTTATGGACGAAGATTTGTTATGAGGTTTAAGTTTGGGATGAACATGTCAAGCCTTCCCCTTGAGGGGAGGGTGGCCGCAAGGCGGCCGGGTGAGGTGTAAGAAATATGGACATTAACAGTATTAGGAAGAAACCGGAGCTTTTGGCACCGGCAGGTTCGTTTGAAAATATGAAGGCTGTGATAAGCGCCGGTGCTGATGTCGTATACATGGGGGGTAAAAGCTTCGGTGCCAGAGCTTATGCCGATAACCCGGATGAAGAAGGCGTGATAGAAGCTATAAGGTTCTGTCATATAAGAAACAGGAAGCTGTATCTGACGGTAAATACCATTTTAAAGGAAAATGAGCTTGAAGAACAACTATATGGATATCTAAAGCCTTACTATGAAGCCGGACTTGATGCCGTGATCGTGCAGGATATAGGTGTTATGGAGTTTATAGGAAAACATTTTCCGGGACTTGATATACATGTAAGTACGCAGTGCTCACTTACCATGGCGGAAGGTATAAAAGGACTTACTTCCATGCTGACGGATCCCAAATCGGTTACAAGGATTGTGCCTGCCAGGGAGCTGTCATTGGAAGAGCTAAAGCAGATGAGGCGGGATACTTCACTGGAAATGGAAGTGTTTATACACGGGGCTTTATGTTACTGCTATTCCGGACAGTGCCTGCTCAGCAGCTTAGCAGGCGGCAGGAGCGGCAACCGCGGCAGATGTGCCCAGCCCTGCAGGAAGCTGTATAAGGCAAAAATTGGAGACAATGAATATAAGGGTTATTTCCTGTCACCTAAGGATATGTGTACTTTGGAGCATATCCCCGAATTGATAGAAGCAGGAGTTGATTCGTTTAAGATAGAAGGCAGGATGAAATCCGCGGAGTACGGTGCTGGCGTCGTAGCTGCATACAGAAGGGCAATTGACAGCTATTTTGAGTCCAATATTAATAAATGCTCCGATAAATCTAATGATTGCGATAGAAACTATAAAAATCCTGAAAAGACCGCACAGGCTATATCGGATTTATCTGAACTTTACAACCGGGGCGGTTTTAACTCCGGCTACCTCTACGCCCATAACGGACAGGCTATGATGAGCACGGAGCGACCGGGTCACTTCGGTGTAAAGGTGGGCGAGGTATACAGTACTTCCTCAAGGAAGGCTTTTATTAAGGTTTTTAAGGATATCAGGCACGGGGATGTGCTTGAGATAAGAGCTGATAACGGAGCTTCCGTATATGAGTTTACTTCGGGCACGGATTATCATACGGGGATGACCTTTGATGTGCTGACCATGAAGGACCGTCTGGCACAAAAGGGTATGACGGTATACAGGACAAGAAACCAGAGTTTACTTGATGATATTGACGAAAAGTATGTAAAAGCCACTTTTAGGCAGCCGGTGGATATTAAGCTGGTATGTAAAAAGGGTGCAGCTCTGAGACTCTCCATATCTACAGAGAATGACAGGCTAAACGGAACTGTCAGTGTTACAGTAACAGGTAATACCGTAGAAGAAGCAAGGAATGCTGCAAGTACTGAGGAGAGTCTTAAGATACAGGTGTCTAAGCTGGGCAATACTGATTTTACAGCACGCAATGTGGATATAGATACGGACGGAGCGGTATTTGTTCCGGTGGGAGAGCTCAATAAGTTGAGACGTGAGGCAGTGGAACAGTTAAAGGATGAGCTGGTCACCCCTCTTGATGCAGCAGAAAATACAAATGAACAATCAGAAAAGAATTTAGAAATAGAACTGTCTGCCGGTTCTGCAAATGATGACCTGTGCTGTACAGCATATGTTAAGACTTTAGAACAACTGCGGTATCTTATAGAGGCAGACAGATCAGAGATCATCAGTGATATTTATTTTGATATTGATACAGACGATATTGATAAAAATGATGAAGTATTATCTGTATGCAAAAAAGGCGGTAAAAAAGCGTATCTTGTACTTCCAAGGATCATTAGAGCGGATTATTATAAAAAAGTTTATGATATTGTAAAGAAGTATGCGGACAAATGCGAGTTTACAGCCTCAAACTATGAAGCGGTAAATATCTTAAAAGAACTGAATGCCGGCTACAGGACCGATTACAATATCTATGCGGCTAATTCATCAGCCATAGACAGGATAGATAAAGAATTTACAATTCCATATGAGCTTAACGGAAAAGAGCTTACAGATGTAATAAATAAAAATAACGGTGAAATGGTCATATACGGCCTACTCCCTGTGATGATATCGGCTCAGTGCTTAGGAAAAACTGCAACAGGCGAGTGCAGATACCGTGGGCCGATGAAGCTTACCGACGAAAAGGGATATACCTTTACCGTACATCAGGAATGTAAATATTGTTATAATGTGGTCTATAATTCTGCGGTCCTTAATCTTATACCGAGATTTGGAGAGGTACTGGATGCCGGATGCAGGAGGCTGGGACTAAGGTTTACTTTTGAGGATGAAAGCGAGATAAGGCTTGTGTTAAGGAGCCTTGAGAGTGCTGTTAACGGTGATACATATGCCTTTCCTGATGAGATCATGGGGATGAAGATGACAAACGGGCATTTTATGAGGGGTGTGGAATAAAGATTCATAAAAATGGCTTGCACTTATTATAAATTTGGACTATAATAGTATCAGTTTATCATATATCATAACACACCTATAGCAGGAGGCAGGCAAATGGTCGAAGCTACAAGCTGTGGCGGTGTTGTTATATTCAGAGGGAAGATACTGTTGCTCTATAAGAATTATAAGAACAAGTATGAAGGCTGGGTTCTTCCCAAGGGAACGGTTGAACAGGGTGAAGAGCATAATGAAACTGCGCTCAGAGAAGTAAAAGAGGAAACAGGGGTCACTGCACAGATAATCAAGTATGTGGGCAAGAGCCAGTATTCCTTCAATACTCCTCAGAATGTTGTATCCAAAGACGTTCACTGGTTTCTGATGATGTCTGACAGCTATTACAGCAAGCCACAGAGAGAAGAGTACTTTTGTGACTCGGGTTATTACAAGTACCATGAAGCGTATCACCTTTTAAAATTTGCAAATGAGAAGCAGATTTTGGAGCAGGCTTACAACGAGTATCTGGACTTGAAGAGAAGTAACCTTTGGGGTAGTAAGAAGTACTATTGAGAAAAGGGCTGTCACACATTTAGTGTGGCAGTCTTATTTTTGTTTTAAGGATGGTTTTCCAAATGGAAGAAGATAAAAATATACCTGAAAAGCCTGAGAAAAAAGGCTTAAAGGAAAAACTGATGAACCGTGAGGTCGTGACATACCTGATAGCCGGGCTCATGACGACGGTCGTAAATATGATCGCCAAGTTCATCTTTAAGAACCTGATCGGTCTGGACGAAAACGTGACCACGGCTCTTTCGTGGTGCGTGGCCGTTGCTTTCGCTTATCTGGTAAATAACTACTGGGTATTCTTGAAAGGAAATGAAGGAGCGGGAAAGGAAACCGCTAAAATCCTGAAGTTCGTACTGGCACGTATAGGCACTTATTTTATTGAAGCAGGAAGTATATATTTCCTGATCACTTTAAAGCATGTTGACAGTATACTGGGTATCATCCCGTCACTCTTAGACAAGATCAATGCTTCTCCGAGTGCTGATAACATCAAATTCTGGCTTGTGCAGCTTCCCGTTCAGTTTGTCGTAGTGGTCCTTAACTATGTTTTCAGTAAGCTGTTTATTTTCAAAGAGCAGAAAGATAAAGAAAAAGAAACCGAAGCAGAGTGATCTGTGACAGATTGGAAGATGATATATGGACAGCAGGGTAATACTTAAAAAAGGCGAAGGAAGGCTGCTTAAAAAAGGCGGTCTCTGGATATATGACAACGAAATTGCCGAGGAGGACTTAAAAGACGAAAACGGCTCCATAGTTGATGTGCTCGATTTTGACGGGTATTTTTTAGGCAACGGTTTTATAAATATCAATTCCAAGATAAGAGTCAGGATGCTTACCAGAAGGACCAGGATAGGTGAGGATATCAGTCTTGATGAACTTATAGAGAAAAGAGTCAAGGATGCCTGGGAGTACCGAAAGACCGTATGCGATACCTCGAGCTGCAGGATCATATTCGGAGAAGCCGATTTTCTGCCGGGAATCGTGGTCGATAAATTCGAGGATGTACTTGTGGTAGAATCGCTTGCTCTCGGTATTGACAGGTTAAAAGAAAAAATTTTAAATGAGGTTAAGAAAACTCTTAAAAATGACGATATAAATATACGAGGTATCTATGAGAGGAGTGACTCCAAAGTAAGGTTAGAGGAGGGACTTCAAAGATACAAGGGATTTATCGGAGATGAGTTTGATACCAAGGTACTCATCACAGAGAATGATGTAAAGTATTACGTGGATGTGTGTGACGGTCAGAAGACTGGATTCTTCCTTGACCAGAAGTATAACAGGAAAGCAGTATCTGGTATCTGTAAGGATAAGGAGGTGTTAGACTGCTTTACTCACACAGGTTCATTTGCACTTAACGCTGCCAAAGGCGGTGCAAAGCATGTCACGGCAGTGGATATTTCGGAGACAGGTATTGCTCAGGCACGTGAAAACGCAGAGCTTAACGGACTTGATTCCAAGATTGATTTCGTTGTGAGCGATGTGTTTGATTATCTGCCCGGAGTGCTTAACGAGGGTAAAAAGTTTGATGTGGTCATCCTTGACCCGCCTGCTTTTACCAAATCGAGAGATTCAGTTAAAAATGCCACTAAGGGGTATAAGGAAATTAACCTTAGGGCGATGAAGATACTTAAAGACGGCGGATATCTTGCTACTTGTTCGTGTTCGCATTTTATGACACAGGAGCTTTTCTTACAGGCAGTTGCTTCTGCGGCTAAGGATGCACACAAGAGGATCCGTCAGGTAGAATACCGTACGCAGGGTCCGGACCATCCGGTATTATGGAATTCGGATACTTCATTCTATCTTAAGTTTTTAATCCTGCAGGTTTGCGACGAAATATGAGATAAGCATTTCATCCATGGAGGGATATTGTGGTCACTTTTAACGTAAGATCTAAAAATAAATCCATAAAGCTTCTTATATGCTTTATCGTGACTTTGGGGTTTATTATCTTCTCCAAGTACGTAGAAAACAATAAGGGCATGGAATTCGGTTTTGGCGAAATGAAGCTTCCTGCAGTTTCATTCTTAGGAATACTTCAGGCCATGATCGGACTTATGTGTATAGTGATGGTCTGCCTGGACTATAAGATTGGACGCGTGTTGGCATATATATTCACACTTGGGTCCATTTTTTTCATGTTCATGGGGATCATCCGCAGCGGTGAGATGTCTTCACTTCCCGGTATATATAACTCGATCATTACGGTTGTATCTGTTACCATTATATCAGGCGGATTAAGTAAGGCGGATAAAAGAGCAGTCACCGATTTCCTTACGGGACTCAGGAACAGACGAGGTTTTGTAGCTTTACTTGAGAATTCCATCAGAGAGAAAAAGCATTTTCATGTTATATATTTTGAAATAGAAAACTTCAGGACCATAAATGATAATCTCGGGCATAAATACGGCGATCTGGCATTAAAAACCGTTGCCGATAAGCTCCGTGAAGTTGAGAATGAAGATAATGTGTACGTAAGCCGTGTCGGCGGAGCTGAGTTCGCTGCCGTAGTATTCGGTGCCATCGATCCCGAAAGTTTTGCCGCTAAGGTTATAGAAAAGATGGGAACCAGTATCACGAATGTTGATGATGATTTTGATATCAGGCTTACGCTTTCCATCTACTCCGGTATTTCTACTTATCCGGATGATTCGACCAATTCGGACGATCTGTTAAAGTATGCTGATATCGCAGTATTCAATGCGAGACACGGACATACTAAGAACAGGATATGTTTCTTCAACAATGAGATGAAAGAAAGATTCTTCAGACAGATCGAACTTGAAAGGATTGTAAAGGAAAGTCTTACAAAGAATTATTTCTATCTGGTATATCAGCCTCAGTATGAGATAAAGGAAAAGAGACTTAGAGGCTTTGAGACGCTGATCAGGCTCCGTCTTCCCGACGGTACCATGATAAGTCCCGGCGAGTTTATCCCGGTGGTCGAAAAAACCGAACTGATAAACAAGATTGACAGTTATGTTTTAAGACGGGCTCTTAAAGAAGCAAAGATGATGGTGGAGACCAGAAACAACGAGATCACGATATCGATAAATGTTTCTGCCAAGAATATATCATCACCCGGTTTTGTTGAAGAAGTAACGAAGGCTCTTGATGAATCAGGATTCCCGCCCGAGTGTCTGGAGATAGAGATCACGGAGTATTCGTTTGCTGAGGACAGGGAGATCACAATTGAAAACGTTACAAGGCTGAGAAAGCTTGGTATACAGATAGCACTTGACGATTTCGGTACCGGTTATACATCACTTTCACAGGTAATGCATCTTCCCATCAGTCTGCTTAAGATTGATAAGAGCCTTATCGATGATATCGAGAATAACCAGGTTAACAGGGAATTCGTTGATGCTATAATCTATATGGGACACCTGATGAACTGTGAAGTTATTTCAGAGGGTGTAGAATCCGATGAACAGTTAGGACTTCTTAAGGATCATGAATGTGATTTCATACAAGGATTTGTCTGGGGCAAACCTTTGGAGTATGATACCGCAGTTGAATTATGTGAAGAAAAATAATAAATCAATTCGAGGACACCATGAAAAAAGAGTATACACCTTTACTTCCTTTTGATGGAACACAGACTGACAAATTTGAGATTTATGATAAGGCTGAGTACAAATGCGGACTTGATATGTACCGCGAAGAGAAGCCGGTTAAGATTCACCATAATACTATGATCAAGTATTACAGCTGCAAATATGAAGCTAAACCCGTCAGACTCGGAGGGGACTAAAGATAAAGGGGTCAGGTACCTGACCCCTATTTGACGTTCTGTACAAATAAAAACTATAATCAGAATTTCTCGGGTTCACCGTAGTTCTCACCGAAGGTATCAACTGTCACTTTGCTGATAACCTGGGGATTAAGCGGTCTATCCTGGAAATTAACTCTTGTGGTAGCAATCCTGTCTACAGCTTCCATGCCTTCGGTAACCTTACCGAAAGCTGCATAAGCACCGTCAAGATGGGGTGCATTCTGATGCATGATGAAGAACTGTGATCCTGCGGAATCGGGATCCATGGCACGTGCCATAGAAAGAACGCCGCGGGTATGCTTAAGATCATTCTTAAATCCGTTCTGAGCAAACTCTCCGGGGATGGAATATCCGGGACCGCCCATTCCGGTACCCTCGGGGCATCCGCCCTGGATCATGAAGCCTTCTATTACACGGTGGAAGATAAGACCGTCATAGAAGCCTTTTTTTATGAGTGAGATAAAGTTCTTTACGGAGTTGGGAGCTATATCGGGATAAAGCTCGGCTTTGATAATATCTCCGTTTTCCATTTCAAATGTTACTACGGGATTAGACATTTCATTAACCTCTCTTTTGTTTATTGGCGATATCGTTTGCAAATTTTGTGATATCGTTTAAGTTCTTTGTAATTTCAGCAGTGGTTACTGCCTGCTTTTCAGCTGCGGCGGTAGCCTCACGTACAGCTTCGGATACCTTGTCGACTGATTTCATGATCTCATCGAAGGCACGAAGTATTTCGGTGGCGGAAGATGAGTTCATCTGTGCCAGTTTTCCCATTTCGCTTGCTACGACAGCAAAACCCCTGCCGGCTTCACCGCTTCTTGCCGCTTCTATAGATGCGTTAAGTGCCAGAATATTGGAACGTGACGCATTGGACTGGACGGTATTTACCATTTTAAGTCCCTGCTTAACTTTAGCCTTAACGGTCTCACTGGTATTCTGTATATCCGATATCTGATCGGCCAGAAGGTCAGCTTCCTGTGAGATGGAATCTATCTTTTCAGCCGCTTCGTTTAAGTTCTCGTCAAGCTTGTTGAGTGACTGCTCATTCTCAAGTTCCTTCTGCATGGAGTAAGCGCATGTGACAACGCCCACAACTTTACCGTCTTCGGTGATAGGAGTAACGATACCTTTGATCGGAACACCGAAAACCTGTGCGGGAAGTATACTTATTTTCTGCTCATTATTCTGCATGGCATTGAGCATATCTACCTGACCCGGATTATCCCATGAGAGCTTAAGTCCGGGAATCGCACCGGGGAGTTTAAAAGTACGGGCTTCCCATGTTTCAAGGGCAGTTTCCCTGTCACATAATGAAAGCTGAAAATCTTCGCCGGTTATCTTTTGGATAAGAGGCAATACAAGCTTTAATGCTTCGATCATTTTACTTTCCATATCTGTACACACTCCTTCCTTCCTTAAATGATATTATATTATAGCAAAAAAAGCAATATTTTTTTAACGGATATATAAGTTTTTTCGGGCTTAAATACATTGACGAAGAAGCGAAAATATAGTAAGATATATAATGTATTATTGGGGGCTTTGGAGGGGTTATGAAAAAAACAATAAAGCTTGATAATTCCGAAAATACGGTGGTTTTCGGAAGGACACCCGTATCAGGGGAGGGTCCGGCAATGTTCTGGACCGGAAGCGGCATTGAGTTCAATATCAGGGCATCTGAACTGTATATAAATATTGAATGCGGTTACAATGAAAGAGAACTGATGCTTGATATCCTGCTTGACGGTGAGAGGTCGCAGAAATTAACACTTGAAAACGGTATAAGAAAATACGTGATATTTAAAGGTATGGATCCGGGGAAATCCATCAATGTGAGAGTGGTCAGAGATACGCAATGTATGGCTGATGACGCTGAAAGTTATATCATGTTAAAAAGTATTGAAACGGACGGCGAGTTTGCCGGACTTCCCCAATACGATTTTAATATCGAGTTTATCGGTGACAGCCTTACATCCGGTGAGGGCTGCGGGCTGGTTAATAGAGCGGAATGGGCGCCTGTCGTATTTGATGCATTAGAGAGCTATACATATAAGACGGCCGGGCTGCTTAATGCCAGATATGATGTGCTCTCCCAGAGCGGATGGGGACTGTATGCTGCATGGGATGCCGATACGTCTCATGTGCTGCCGGATTATTACGAGCAGGTATGCGGCATGACAAAGTGTAAAAAAAGCATAAGTCTGGGTGCACACGAAAAATATGATTTCAGCCGTAATGAGATGGATGTGGTCCTGATCAATCTGGCAACCAATGACAGCAACGCATTAAAGACAGAAAAGTTTCAGAAGGAAGAGTTCTTTAAAGCATTTAAACAAAAAGGTATCGAATTTTTAAAAACGATCAGGAAAAACAACGGTGCATGTTATATCATATGGGCATACGGAATGCTTGGAGATGACATGGAGCCTTATATCAAGGAGATCATAAAAGAGTATATAAAAGAGACCGGGGACAAACGAACGGAGTATCTGAAACTGCCGGATTGTAAAGGTCAGGATCTTGGTGCCAGATTTCATCCGACACCTGCCGCACATACGAAAGCGGCACAGTGTATCGCTGATTTTATCAGGTCACAGCAGGTATATATGCTCAGGTAACTGAAAATTTACTGTCGAATATGTTTAGAAAGGACTATGAGATATGAAAATAAGTGATTTCTTAAGAATGAAGATTACCCCTGAAAACAGGCAGTTTGATATGATCAAAAACATCAGGTTCCTTGATGATAAAAATATAATTCTTGCAGGAAAAAACACCAGTACGGTAGGCGCTTTCTGTGAGGCATTTTTCGATTATGTAAACAGAAATTACAGATCCTCCAGAGGTGCTGAAAAGCTCATCAAATCAAACAGAAAGAAGCTTAACCGTATGAGCGGAAGCGAGAGCATGATCGTTGTTCAGCGTATCTTGGCCGAGATCAGTAATGATTATGCTATCAATCATTATCATATCACATGTGAAATGATAACACCTGCAGTCAAGAAGACAAATGATGCAGTAAAGACTGTAAGTCCCGCAGCTGCAGCTGTAAGCGCTGCTCCGCAGGCAGCCGTAAGTACGGCTCCTCAAGTACAGGCTGCTAAACAGCCCGCTGCTTCCGGCTCGACCAGGATCCAGGCTCTTGAGTCAGAACTCGGAAGACTTCAGCCCGAGGTAAAGGAGCCTCTTAAGGCATTCCCTAACTATGTTGAAAATACTGTGGCACCACAGCCTGTAGCGGAAGTCCAGCCTGTAGTTGAGCCTCAGGCTGCTGTAGCACCTCAGCCTATTGCAGAGCCTTATACAGAAGCAGTTGCAGAGACAGCAGCAGAGAATATACCTGCAGCTGAAGCAGCAGAGACTGTTGTTGAGAATACCCCTGCAGCAGTTAACGATGCAGAAGATGATATACCTTTAACAGTGAGAGCAGCAATGGCTGAACAGCCTGTTGCTGCAGAATCAGCACAGGAAGTAACTGCAGCGGTGGAAGAGACGGCTCAGGATATACCAACAGCAGTGGAAGAAGCAGCACAAAGTGTACAGACTGCAGCTGCAGAAGCAGTGGCAGCTCCCGTACAGGGTCAGGCGCAGAACCAGACAGCACCTGTAAACAATCTGAACAACAAACAACAGTTTAATAATAACAAGAAGAATAAAAAAGACAAGAAGAAAAACAGGATAGCAGGAGACCTTTCCGATGCCAGAATGAAACCCGGTAAGGAAATCAAGCCGTTAACGAATCTGAAAGAAGCTGCAAGATTTATGGATGCGGATTTACAGAAGAGTAAGCTTAATCTTAATGAGATCCCTTGTATAGCTGTAATAGAGGAGAATAAGGTTCCCACCATGGAAGAGGTTCCTTGTATTGCAGTCATTGAGGACAACAGCGTTCCTACCATGGAAGAAGTTCCTTATGTTGGTGTAGAGGATAAACCTGAGTATCTTAATGTTATAATAGGACAGCAGGAGGAGAAGACTGAACCTGAAACACCTGTTGTTAAGATTGCACCTGCATTTCAGGATGCACCTGTTATACCGGAAGCACCTGCAGTACCCGAGACACCCGTAGTACCCGATATGCCTGCAGTGCCTGAGACACCCGCAGTACCGGATATACCTGCAGTACCCGAGGCACCTGTAGTTCAAGATATGCCTGCAGTACCTGAAGCACCTGTGGTTCCTGATATACCTGTAGCGGCTGAAGACCCCGTAGTAGAGGAAGTACCGGCTGCTCCTGTTATACCTGAAACATCTGTAGTACAGGCAGCACCTGAACCTGTTGTTACACCTGCAGCTCCTGAAAACCCTAAGCCTGCATTTACTCCTGTAACACCGCTCAGACCGGTTACACCTTTAACTCCGTTTGCTTCGTTTAAGCAGACAACTAAAGCAGTATCTAATGTTGCACAGCCCATCCCTGCAGCACCTGCAGCCCCTGTTGTTCAGCCGGTTCCTGTTGCACCTGCTGTTACACCTGCAACTCCTGTGGCTGCTGCACCTAAGGTTTCGGGCACTGATAAGAATAATATACGCAAGATCATTTCAGATGCCATCACTTTGAATAAGCAGGTAATATTTGTAGGACCTTCCGGAACAGGTAAGACCTATGAGGTCAGAAAATATGCAAGAAGAATGACTAAGGGCTATGACGGATTCAAGTTTGTTCAGTTCCATCAGTCATATGAGTATTCTGATTTTATAGAAGGACTCCGCCCTGTAAATATCGTTAATTCAACCACACCTACCAATGTACGTCTTGACGGTATATTTAAGGCATTCTGCAGAAAGATAGTTGAAGACAATATCGAATATGCAGTACCCGGATTTTCTACCATGTATTCCGAAAAGAAACAGAAGGTAGTCCAGAGACTGTATGAGAGCATCAGGGACAAGAAAGAAGCCATTGATGACGGTACCACAAATGAATACTTTGCTCCGGATTCGGAAGAGTATAAGTTTGAAAAGGGTGTAAAGGATTATTACTTTATAATTGATGAGATAAACAGAGCAGATGTTTCAAAGGTATTCGGAGATGTTCTGTTTGCTCTGGATGAGGATTACAGAGGTATCGAGAACAGATTCGATACAAGACTTTCGAATCTTAAGGCATATCATATCGTACAGTCAGATGATATCGGTAAGGCCAATTACAATACATCCCATATCGGATTTGCCGAGCAGATGAAATTTGACTGCTTCGAGAACGGATTCTTTATCCCTAAGAACCTTCATATCATCGGCACCATGAATGAGGTTGAAAACTCTGTAAACGGTATGGATTTTGCATTTAAGCATAAATTCCACTGGGTAAATATCAATACAGAAGATATAATGCTGTCATCCTTAAAGGAGATTAACAAGGGTAAGGCTATTTACTGGCTTGACAAACTTGCCGAGAATATCAACCTTGTAAACCGTCTGATAAGTGAGGGTATATCTCCCGAGCATCGTATCGGACCTGCATTTTTCAAGAACCTTAACGAATCTTCCTACAGTATAGATGCTGTATTTGATACAACCGTAGAGCCTATCTTAAAAGAATATCTTAAGGGTAAGCCTGAGGATATCACGGAGAGATTCATTTCCGAATGCAGGAAGGCTTTAAAGCGCGGTATCTGATACCGGAATCGGAGATGATAAATGTTGGTAAACGTTTATATCGGTGATCTTGAAATTTTATTCAAAGACAGCGCTAAATATGAAGAGTACCTGTCGGAATTGTCCGAAGAAAGAAAGAAAAAAACATTAAAGATAAAGTCTTACGAAGGCAGATGCAGATCTATAGGCGCAGGAGTACTGCTTGATGAAGCATTAAAGCAGTATAGCCTTCGTGAAAAGGACATGACATACGGGTACGGAGAAGTCGGAAAACCGTATTTTAAGGAAGCACCGGAACTTTATTTTAATCTGTCGCATTCAAGGTCAAGGGCAATGTGCGTTATCGGTGATATCCCTGTCGGATGTGATATAGAGTTCATTAAGAAAGCAAATGACGGGATAGCAAAAAGATTCTTTTCTGCGAAGGATAATGAACTGCTGAAATCTGCCAAACGGCTAGGAGAGCCGGAATACCGGGAAAGATTTTATACCTTATGGACTCTTAAAGAAAGCTACATCAAATGTACCGGTCTGGGTCTGAAATGTCCGATGGACAGCTTCTCGTTCATATATGACATTGAAAAGTATCATATAGACGGGAATGCGGATTACAGCTTTTTATCCGATATTGAAAGAAGTAATTCGGATATCAAAGACGGATATGCATATTCTGTATGTGTAAATAATAATGAGCTACCCGAATTAAAAATTAGAAATATTGTATTATAGCTTCTTATTATTGGGTCAGGTTCCATTAAAAACAGATTATAAAAAAGGGCTCTGTCCGGACAGAG
>CACYIR010000011.1 GCA_902774525.1 uncultured Lachnospiraceae bacterium | reverse complement strand
AAAGAGACTCCAGAAGGAACAGGAGATGGCTGAGATCGAGGCCGCTCTTAAGGAAGGCTCGGATGATGACAATGCCGCTGCCGGAGATGACTTCGGAGAGGAAGCTACCGATGCATTAAGTGCTGTAGACGGTGACGAATACTATGACGAGCTTGATGATGAAGCGACCCTCATACATTACTGGTACGGCTCGGCTACCGTGCTCGGCGTGCTTATCCCTGTGGAATATTTAAAGGGCGAATTCTTTGATGAGACCTATACCTATTACAGCGATCTTCCTTTTATGACAAGGCTTTGTCTTAAGACTGCCATCGTCAACCGCAGGAAGAACATGGTAACGGGCGAGAGGATAAGTTATTACAAGAGAAGCCACAATGATTCGGTAAGAATGCCGTCTCTCTTGCAGGAGGAGACTGCGGGTAAGAAGGATGAGTTCATCAAGAGTCTTGACGAATCCTGGAAGCTGGTTGAAAAAGAAGGAAGCATGAACGAGGAGGGTAAGAATGTAAATCTTGCCTACCTTGAGAACTATATACTTGCATATATATTAAGAAAGATGACCAAGGGCAAGCACCCCGTGGCCTTAAAGTGGACGGATGAGGAGCTTTCAAAGTTCGTACCGTTCATGCAGAAGATACCGAAATACAAATTTAAGAGAAAAAGATACGGATTCTTTAAGAAAAAGGTATTGAAGAAGCTTGCCAAGGGCAAGGTAAAGGGAGCTAAAAAGACTGCAAACCTTTATTCCATGTTCAGGAAGAAAAAGGGACTTTTCGGTACCCCTCTTCAGTGGAAATGGAATGTATATAAGAGGATATTCAGAAAATTCTCCGTAAAAAAGAATGTTATACTGTTTGAGAGCTTCTTAGGCAGAAGCTACGGTGATTCCTGCAGATACATATACGAGTATATGCAGCAGCTTAATGCCGAGGGCAGACTTGACAAGGGCGATATCATCTCGGAGAATCCGAAGTTTGTATGGTGTATAGACAACAAGGGAGCCAAAATCCCCGGCAAGCACAAGGAAGTAAAGCTGTTTTCGCTCAGGTATTTCTACTATGTGGCAAGATGCTCCGTATGGATCAACAATATGAGACAGCCCGCATGGTATGAGAAGCGTCCGGGTGTGATATTCCTTGAGTGCTGGCACGGCACGCCGTTAAAGAGGCTTGTTTTTGACATGGAGGATGTACATTCCTTCAGTCCCAAATATAAGATGACGGTATACAAGCAGTCGAGAGCATGGGACTACCTGCTTTCGGATAACAGGTTCTCCACAGAGTGCTTTAAGACCGCGTTCCTCTATCCTGAGGAAAAGATCCTGGAACTCGGATACCCGAGAAATGACCTCCTGTACGGTGATGACAGGGATGAGAGGGCACGCAAGATCAAGGAGAAACTCGGCATACCTGCCGATAAGAAGGTCGTGCTTTATGCACCTACCTGGCGTGATGACGATTACTACGGACCCGCACAGTACAGATTTGACCTTCCTCTAGACTTGGAGATGATGAAGAAGCTTAAAGACAGGTATTTCTTTGTGCTCCGTACTCATTATTTCATAGCCGACCATCTGAACATACCGGATGAGGATAAGGATTTCGTAATGGATCAGAGCCGTTATAACGATATCGGTGAGCTGTATCTTATCTCGGATGTACTTATCACGGACTATTCATCGGTATTCTTTGATTTTGCCAACTTAAGACGTCCGATTCTTTTCTATGTTTATGACTTTGAAAAGTATGCGGGAGTTCTCCGCGGCTTCTATTTTGATATGACGACGGGATGTCCCGGACCGCTTCTTAAGACCAATGAAGAGGTGCTGGATGCGTTAGAGAATATCGATACGGTTGAAGAGGCTTATAAGGATAAATATAAGGAATTTACGGATAAATTCTGCTATCTGGATGACGGACACGCATCTGAGAGGATAGTAAAGAAGATATTCGGAGTATGAGATGAAAGCGTTTATAAAGAAAATTCTGGTTTTTATATATCATGTTATGGCGAAAATATTCCCGATGAGCATGAATAAAGTAATGTTCATGAGTAACATGGGAAGAAACTATTCGGGCAATACGAGAGCCATATATGAGGATATGCTGAAGGATGCAAGATTCAACAAAAAGAAAAAGATCTGGGCATTTAACGGCGAATATTTTGATATGGTAAAGAAATACGGCGAGTCTCTCTTACCTAAAGGATGTAAGGTGGTAAGATACGGAGGATTCAAGTATTATTTCCATATGGCGACATCGGGGATCTGGATATTCGATACGCGTCAGGAGCCGTACCTTGTAAAGCGTAAGGGTGCACTGTATTTTATGACATGGCACGGAACCCAGCTGAAAAAACTCGGACTCGACATGATCCAGTTCAATATGGCAGGTGAAAACAGGGATCGTGACGAATATGCGCAGTCCTTTATAAAAGAGTCGGCCAAGTGGGATTATCTGATAGTCCAGAATGACTACAGCGAGGGTATCTCGGCAGGTGCATTCGGATTTAAGAATACGGTATTAAAGATAGGCTACCCCAGAACGGACAAGCTTGTAAGGGAAGGCCTGGGTAAGGATAAAGGTATTATCGAAAAAGATAAGGCCTCGGGGACCGGGCAGGAAAACACGGGGAAAAGGAAGAAGATCCTTGTTTATGCACCTACCTGGCGTGATGATGAGTACTTAGGAAACGGCTTTTACAAAGTACCCTCACGTCCCGATTTTATAAAGCTTGAAAAAGCATTGGGAGATGAATACACCATAGTGCTCAAGCTGCACTATCTGGTGCGTATTAACAAAGGTGATATACCCCAGAGTGTTATTGACAGCGGATTTGTAAAAATATGCGGAAACGAGATCGATATCAACGACCTGTACCTGGAGTCTGACGGTGTCATCACTGATTATTCTTCACTTATATTTGATTATTCGGTATTGGAGAGACCCATATTCTTTTTCTGTTATGACTTAGAAAATTACAGGGATATCCTAAGGGGCTTCTATATGGATTTTGAGGAGATGGCTCCCGGTCCGATATCGCTCGATGAGGACGAACTCATAAGGGATATAAAGGATAACTTCGAAGGCAGGAGTACCGAGTGCCTGGATAAAATAAGGGCATTTAAGAAGGAACACAATAAGTACGATGACGGACATGTAAGTGAGAAAGCGCTGGATGTCATCGCAAAGCATCTGGGGATGTGATACACCTCATCCGGCGCTTCGCGCCACCTTAGAGCATGTTCCCGACGAAGCATAGCTGAGTCGTTGGAACTGCCTATGTGCTTAGCGCTCCCCTCAAGGGGAAGGCTTAAAAGGAGAGAAAGGAGTACAATATGAGCAAAAATGAAGCTTTCATACGTGAAACGAAAAGAAAAACATTAAGCCTCATGCACAATATGGCGCACAAAGCCGAATGTGTAAAGCTCAAGGGACTCCTTGACAATTACGATCCGACGAGAGTGGTACTTAAAAGACCGGAGAGGGTCAGGACCGTTACATTTGTTATCACAAGACTTGTAAGATTCCACGGCGGACAGACTTCGATACTCCACTTAGGTACAGAGCTCGAGAAACTGGGATACAAGGTATGTTATCTTGTATGTAAGGAACAGTCGGAAGAGGAAATGGACTTATGCGCCAAGGCTAATCTCCCTGATTATAAGGGCAGGGTATTCCCTTTAAACAGATATATGGCAGCCATAAAAAAGGGAAAGATAAAAGCTCCCGATGTAGTGGTGGCTTCCTCATATGATACGGTATCCTTTGTAAAGAAGTTTGAGGATTCCTATCTTATGTACTTTATACAGGATTACGAGCCGCTCTTTTACAAGTTCGGCGAGGAATACCTGATGGCACGTGACACATATATGCAGGGACTGCATATGGTCTCTTTGGGAGCCTGGAACAAGGATATGATCTTAAGAGACTGCGGTGCTTTATCGGGGAGCCGCATGAGGACTGTTCAGGGAAGCACCGGAAAAGCAAGAAATCCGGAAGACTTCGCTTCACATGCGTTAAAAATAGACGTGGTGAGTTTCCCTTATGACGGGAGTGCTTACGACTATGTAAAGAGGGACTTTTCATTATATAAGGATAAGAAAAAACTGACCATAGCGGTATATCTCAAGTTTTACGGAAAGCGTCTGCCGGACCTTATACCGTACATGCTGATGAATACTGCGGAAAAATTAAAGGAAAAAGGGATAAGCTTAGAGGTCCTATATTTCGGTGAGGCCAAGACCTTTAAGGCAGCAGGAGGGAAAAATCTCGGACAGTTAAGCCATGAGGAGATAAACGAGCTGTACAAAAAAGCCGATTTCGGCATGGTCGCTTCGATGAGCAATATTTCTCTTGTGCCATACGAGATGCATTCGGCAGGACTCCCCGTGATAGAGTTTGCGGACGGAAGCTATCCGTATTTCTTCGGGGAGGATACGGCGCTTCTTACGAGAGTGGGAGAAAAGGATATCGCGGACCTGTTGACGGACGCGATAGATGATCCTCAGAGGCTGGCCGGTATGACGGAAAAAGCGGTAGAAAAACTTAAAACCTTAAGTTGGGAGAGAACAGGGAAAAAGTTTTCAAGTATATTAAAAAGCCTGGTAAAACAGAAGCAGGAGTAAGCATCGGGGAACAGGCAAAAACAGGGAGCAGAAAGTTTATAGATTTGTATTGGGATTACCGGGGGGTAATGAATTGAGTATAAGAAATGATATGAAGAAAATGGCGCCTGAAGGTGCCGTTCAGACGTACCGCACTCTTCGTGAGGACGTGATAGAAAAAGGATTTAAGCTTTTCAGCCATTTTCCTGTGGAAAAGGATAAGGTTGTATTCTGCAATGTCTGGGGATACGGCGACAACCCCAAGTGGATAGCGGAAAGCTATGTAAGGCTCTTAAAAAGAGCGGGCCTTTCAAAGGCAGCCATTGCACAAAAAGTAATATTTGTGACAAGCAAGCCTCCTTTAAAGGAAGAGATCAACGAGGATGCGGAGTGCATCACGTTCGTAAAGACCAATTCCAAGTCGGCTATATATGCACAGGCGACAGCAGGCATATGGGTGGACTGCAACAGGAAGGAAAACTATATCCAGAAAAGAAAGAACCAGATATATATACAGACCTGGCACGGCGGGCTTCCTTTAAAGAGGCTTGAGCTGGACTGCAAGGAGTATCTGTCTCCGGAGTATATCAAAAATGCGCTCCGTGATACGGGTATGACGGATGTATATATCTCGAACAGCGAGTACTGTAACGAGCTGTACAGACGTGCATTCGGATTTAAGAAAAAGATATTCTGTTTCGGGTCTGCCAGGATGGATCCGCTTATCCGCCCTGTCAGGTTCAGTGCGGGTGCCATGAGGGAAAAGCTTCTCTCAAGGCTTCCGGAATCCGTGTTCAGAAGACTGCTCAACGAGGCATATATAAAGGCATTTAAGGCTAAGGAGCAGGGGACAAAGCCCGGTGAGGAGCAGAAGGATAATTTAAGGATAAATATAGCTCTTTATGCACCTACCTACAGGGACTCCGTATCGGATGTCCAGGCAAGGGGCAATGAGATAGGCGGCAGCATCATCAGTGCGTTAGAGAACCGTTTCGGCGGTAAGTTCGTGGTAGTAACACGTTTCCATCCGCTTGCCATGTCGAGGGTCAACCATATCAACAGCGCATATCTTCAGTTTGATGAAAAGGAACGTATAATAGACGGAAACGAATTCAGCGACCTGTATGCGATGATGGCGGCATGTGATGTGCTGATCACCGATTATTCGAACTGTATGTTTGAGATGTCATACGTAGGAAAGCCCGTATTCTTATATGCTACCGATGTGGAGCAGTATGATGATACCAGAGGCATGTATTTTGATTATGAGAAGCTTCCCTTCCCGATAGCACATAATGAGAGGGAGCTGTATGACAATATTAATACTTATGACCGTGAAGGTTATAAGAAAAAGCAGAAGGAGTTCTTTGATGATATAGGTATCATCGAGGACGGAAAGGCCTCCGAAAAGGTGGCCAAGCTTATAGCAAGACTTATTGACAGCAAGAAACCGGAGTAAGATTCTTCGCTACGCTCAGATCCACCCTCCATCGGCGGTAATTATCTGACCGGTAAGGTATGCGGGCATCTGTGCTGTGTGATAGATGATCTCTGCAATCTCTTTGGGATCGGCGGCACGTGATGCCGGAATCTGGGATATCACATCGAGACGTTCTTCCTCTGACAGATGACCGTTCATATCGGTATCGACAAAGCCGCATGCGATGGCATTGACGGAGATGCCTGAAGGGGCAAGCTCCTTGGCACATGCCTTTGTATAGGCGTTGATGCCGCCCTTGGATGCGGAATATGCCGCTTCACAGGATGCACCGACATTTCCCCATACGGAGGATATGTTTATGATGCGGCCTGCCGTGACGGGCTCTGCATCGCTTTCCGGACGGTTTTTAAGCATGTGGGGGATGACCTCACGGGTGCAGTAATGAACTGAGGACAGATTGGTATTCAGGACATTTTGCCAGATATCATCGGAAGTATCCTGTATGAGACCTACGTAGGAGATACCTGCGTTGTTTACAAGTACATCTATACGGCCGAAGGCGGTCATAGCAGTACTTATCAGTTCCTTAACAAAGGAAGAGTCCGATACGTCGCCATTTACGGCTATAACACGATCACCACATATATTGCGGCAAAACTTTAGAGTATTTTCAAGGTTTTCGCCGCCGTTTTTTGAATTGAGGACTACGTTATATCCTTCGGATGCGAATTTTATGGCTGCGGCTTTCCCGATACCGCGGGATGCGCCGGTTATGATGACGGTTTTATTCATGAAGGGGTCCTTTCTTTTTAAATATTATGATGTCGGGGTCAAAACCTTGTTTGGCTCACAACTGATGCCACGGATTGCTTCGTTGCAAGCAAGCTTGAACGGCTTTTGGACTTTTGACCTTAACATCATATAATATAATTTAGGATGAAATATAAGTCAAACGGTTTTTAAGACACACGGTTTAGGAGGGAGCTGCCGGATGGCCAAAAAGAAGAAAAATAAAATATGGCTTATGTTTGCGGCAGTCTCCCTTTGTCTGCTTGTGGGACTGGCAGGATATAAGGGTGCCAGACTCTTGGCTGCCGGCATTACAAAAGAAGCCGAGCAGAATGCGGAAAAGGCAGGGCTTTTTAAGCCTAAAGGAGTAGAGGACAATCTCACGGAAAAGCTGATAAACGGAACGGAGAAAAGTACGGCGTCAAACCTAAGACCGCTGTCTCTTTTGTACCTGATAGATTATGAGTCGGGCAAGGTGGAAGAACTGGTACTCGAGGTGTTTGATACGGTGAGCATGAAGGCGGCATTTGTGTATCTGGACCCGGATATCACATATACGATGACGGGAAGTCTCTACAGGGCGCTTGCCAACGGAAACGTGCTGGTACCGCAGACGGTGAGGTTCAGCGAGCTGTACGGCTATTACGGGACACCTGCCGCATTTGACGCCGGGAAAAAGATAGCAGGGGAAATGCTCGGTACCCCGATAGATTATTATGCCGTATATACTTCGGAGGCAGGCGGGGAAGAGCTTAAGATAAGACGTATCACCTCACTCGGGGTAAAAAGCCTTTACGATATAGAAACGGGCGAAGATACGGACATGTCGGAAGATGAACAGCTGGTATACGAAAGCCTCGCAGGGTATCTGAAGGATACGGACATAAATGTATATGAGGCACCGGTGATAAAGCACAATGAAAGCTGTTTTATAGATATCTCAAAGACCTGGGAGATACTCGGAGAGCTTTTGCAATGATTTTTAAAGCAATTAGTTTAAATAGTGACCTCATACGGATGTGACAGATAAAGGAGCTTAGGATGAAGAAGAAAATAATAACTATAATTGCAGTGACTTTACTAGCATGCCTTCTGTTCGGCGGGGGAGTATATGTCGGAGCGGCCTCAAACGGTGCCGGATCGCAGAATGACCCGGTGGTATCTTTAAGCTACCTGGAGTACCGCCTGGAACAGCTTGGGGATGTGGGACAGGGCAGCACCGTTTCCCAGCCCAAGCTTGCTACGGGGTATAAAAAGACTGAACTTGCCCGCGGGGAGCGCTTTATGCCCGGAGAGGGCGGCGTGATCGTGCTGTACTCCGGAAAATGCACTGCAGTCGGGAATCTGCTCGATCTGTCATCTTCATCGGTACTTAAGGAGAGTTCCGCGATCCCCGCATACAGCCAGATCCTTGTGCCGGACAACGCTTCAGGTGTTGTAGCATCCGAGAAAACCGTGCTTTTCGTTATACCCGGAGAGTAAGAATGACGCTTTTTAGTCATTATTACCAAAAATGAGGACTGACTTTTGGTAAAATCACACATAGCATTTAAGACCATATCCGTGTATAATAGACAGGTAAGCGCGTATTGCGCACAGAATAAAATTGAATGAAAAACCAGAACTTTATTTAGGGAGGATTTAAAATGGCAGGTTTATCACTTAAGAACATTCAGAAGGTTTACCCTAACGGCTTCGTAGCAGTTAAGGACTTCAACCTTGAGATCGAAGATAAGGAGTTCATCATCTTCGTTGGTCCTTCAGGATGTGGTAAGACAACTACTCTTCGTATGATCGCAGGTCTTGAGGAGATTTCACAGGGCGAACTTTGGATCGGTGACAAGCTCGTTAACGATGTAGAGCCTAAGGACAGGGATATCGCGATGGTATTCCAGAACTACGCTCTGTATCCTCATATGTCAGTATATGACAATATGGCATTCGGTCTTAAGCTTCGTAAGACTCCTAAGGCTGAAATTGATAAATTAGTTCATGAGGCAGCTAAGATCCTTGATATCGAGCACCTTCTCGATCGTAAGCCTAAGGCTCTTTCAGGTGGACAGCGTCAGCGTGTTGCCATGGGCCGTGCTATCGTTCGTAACCCTAAGGTATTCCTTATGGATGAGCCTCTTTCAAACCTTGATGCTAAGCTTCGTGTACAGATGCGTATCGAGATTTCAAAGCTTCATCAGAGACTTGAAACAACCATCATCTACGTTACCCATGACCAGACAGAGGCTATGACCCTTGGTACCCGTATCGTAGTTATGAAGGACGGTGTTATCCAGCAGGTTGATACACCTCAGAACCTTTATGATGCTCCTAACAACCTCTTCGTTGCAGGTTTCATGGGATCACCTCAGATGAACTTCATCAACTCAATCGTTGGCCGTGAAGGCAACAAGGTTACCCTTACATTCGGTTCAACCACCATCACCATTCCTGAGATCAAGGCTAAGAAGCTTATCGATGCAGGTTATGAAGGAAAGACCGTTGTTCTCGGTATCCGTCCTGAGGATATCAAGGATGAGGAAATGTTCATCAGCAATTCACCTGAGAGCGTTGTTGAAGTTACCGTTCGTGTATACGAGCTTCTCGGTGCCGAAGTATTCCTTTATCTTGATGTTGACAACTACGAGATCACCGCACGTGTTAATCCTCGTACAACCGCTCGTCCCGGCGACCAGATCAGAGTTGCTATGGATCTTTCAAAGCTTCATATCTTTGATAAGGAAACAGAGCAGGTTATCACTCACTAATAATATTTTGGATATTTACCCGGTCGGAAAACCCGACCGGGATTTTTTGTGCAAAAAAATTTCTTGCGTCAATTAAAAACACGTGCTATAATAACTATAACTATCGGCATATATTACTGCCGCATTGAAGAGGGGACAATTATGAAGAAGAAGATCTTAGCAGGAGTTATAGCAGTAGTTTCGCTTTTGGGACTTACGGCGTGCGGTCCTAAGGCAATCGAGGATGTTGAAGGAACTGTGTATGAATGCAAGCAGTTTACGGCACTCTGTCCTGAGGACTGGGTCAACATACCCGTCATGGAGTTGAATGAGGATACCGTATCTCCTAACCACTTACGTTTCTGCAAGTACGAGACCAAGGAAGGCGAAGAGGTCGGCACCGCTATCATTTCCAATGCATATATCAATCTTGACCATTATACAAAGGCTACAGAGATTTACGAGTCAAAAGAGATATATAAGGAAGATACCATTGAGGATATCACACTTGAGGTTAACGGCACCAAGTGGATCGGTTATTTAGGAGAGCTTGCATACAGCAAGTTCGCTATTCTCTGGGTTGATGGCTCGGGTGAGTGGCAGGTAAAGATATGTCTTTCGGATGAAGACGGCGATATCGATTATGACGATATGGAAATCCAGGCAATACTTGCAAGCTTAAAGACAAAATAATGAAAAGATAAGCTCCGGTTTGATGACCGGAGCTTTTTTATTGCGATAAATAAAAGCCCTCAGAGTAAGCTTCCTTGCATAACGATGGCTGAATGAACGGTTATCGGGAAAACGCTCACAAAAAATGTTTACATCCGTTTGAAGAAGTGTTACAATACTATATTGAGGGATTATGTAATGACATATGAGCTTATATTGTGTATGCATGGTCCAAAAAGGTGCAAACACGGAGAAGAAAGGGGCAAGGTATGATATCGAATCAGATACTGCAGAATGTTATAGAAGGGATCAAGACTATATCCCGCGTGGATATATGCATCATGGATACAGAGGGTAAGGCTCTGGCTGCCACGGTGAACAAAACGGATGAATATGAAGGCGCTGTGCTTGCATTTGTCGGATCGCAGGCAGAGAGCCAGTCATTGCAGAGTACCCATTTCTTTAAGGTATTTGATGAGCACCAGCTTGAATATATCCTTATCGTAAAGGGCGAGTCCGAGGATGCGTATATGATCGGCAAGATGGACGCATTCCAGGTACAGGATCTGGTAGTGGCTTACAAGGAGCGCTATGATAAGGACAACTTTATAAAGAACCTTCTGCTGGACAATCTGCTTTTAGTAGACATTTATACCAGAGCCAAGAAGTTACATATAGATGCTGAGGCAAGACGTGTCGTATTCATAGTCGAGACGAGCGTGGAGAAGGACAACATGGCATTAGAGACCGTAAGGACCATGTTTACCTCTACTAAGACTAAGGATTTTATCACTGCCGTAGATGAGAAGAACATCATCATAGTTAAAGAGCTCCGTGCCAATGACGGTTACGAGGATCTGGAGAAGACCGGAAAGGTTATTCTGGACATGCTCAATACCGAGGCTATGTCAAAGGTAAGGGTATCATACGGTACTATTATCAATGAGCTTAAGGACGTATCACGTTCATATAAGGAAGCAAAGATGGCTCTTGATGTAGGAAGGATCTTCTATACGGAGAGAAATATCATCGCGTACAGCAATTTGGGTATAGGACGTCTTATCTATCAGCTCCCGATGCCTCTTTGCAAGATGTTCATCAAGGAGATATTTGACGGACAGATGCCTTCTGATTTTGATGATGAGACTATCGTTACCATCAACAAGTTCTTCGAGAATAACCTGAATGTTTCCGAGACATCGAGACAGCTGTACATCCATAGAAATACCCTTGTATACAGGCTTGACAAGATCCAGAAGATGACGAACCTCGATCTTCGTACATTTGAAGATGCCATTACATTCAAGATGGCACTGATGGTTGTTAAGTACATGGATTATGTAGAGCATACTGATTTCTAAAGGTTACACCTCATCAGTCAGCCTTCGGCTGACAGCTTCCCCTCAAGGGGAAGCCTAAGGTAAAAAAGCCTTCCCCTTGAGGGGAAGGTGCCTGCGTAAGCAGGCGGATGAGGTGTAAGAAAAGGACAAACATAAATGAGAAATTTCGGACTTGAACGTGCACTGAGCGGAGATATCGAGCCGCCGGTGATAAGGCTTGATGATGTATCAAAGGATTATGCCGATGACAGACATGCCATAAAGAAGATGAACCTTGTGGTCAACAAAGGCGAGTTCGTATTTGTGGTAGGAAGCAGCGGCTCCGGAAAATCAACGCTTATAAAGCTGTTACTCAGGGAGATAGCGCCCACTTCAGGGAAAATATATGTTATGGGCAAGGATATCTCGAGACTGCGTCAGAAGGCGATAGCCAAGCACAGGAGAAATATCGGTATAGTATTCCAGGATTTCCGTTTGCTTCCTGAGATGACGGTATATGAAAATGTGGCATTTGCTCAGAGAGTTATAGAGACTCCTATAAAGAAGATAAAAAGGGATGTTCCCAATATCCTTTCGATCATGGGACTTTCGGAAAGACTTGATGCATATCCTTCGGAGCTGTCCGGAGGTGAGCAGCAGAGAGTGGCACTTGCACGTGCTCTGGTGAATAACCCCATGCTTCTGCTTGCCGATGAGCCCACGGGTAATCTCGATCCCAAGAACTCATGGGATATCATGAGACTTTTGGAGGATGTTAACAGACGCGGGACTACTGTCATCGTGGTAACTCATAATAAAGAAATAGTTGATATGATGCAGAAGAGAGTTGTACATCTTAATAAGGGTGTGCTCACCAACGATTACGAAAAGGGCGGTTACACAAATGCAAAAAATTAGCACCTTTGTTTACGGTATCGGACAGGGACTAAAAAATATATTCAGAAACAGGATGTTTTCACTGGCTTCCATCGCTACGATGGCAGCCTGTCTGTTTTTATTCGGGGTATGTTATTCCGTTATAGCCAATTTCAGGAGCATGATCTCGAAAGCAGAGCAGAGAGTCGGTATCACGGTGTTCTTTGATGAAGGGATAACGGATGAGGGCATCTCTGCGATAGGTGAAAAGATCAGGATGCGTGCCGAGATTTCGGAGATCATATTTACCTCGGCAGACCAGGCATGGGAGGAGTACAAAAAAGAAAAGCTTTCTCCCGAGCTTATAGAGACCTTCGGAGATGACAACCCTCTGGAGAATTCCGCTTCATATACGGTGTACCTTAACGATATATCGATGCAGGATTCACTGGTAAGATATATTATGGATATCGAGGGAGTCAGAAAGGTAAACCACAAGAAGGATGTATCGGAAAACCTGACCGGCCTCAATAAGGTGCTGACGGTACTTGCGGTAGCCATCATCATCATCCTGCTCGGAGTTACGATCTTCCTTATAAGCATCACCATTTCCACCGGTGTGTCCATAAGGAAGCAGGAGATAGCCATAATGAAACTGATCGGGGCTACCAATTTCTTTATCCGTATCCCGTACATAGTAGAGGGTATGATCATCGGTATCATTGGTGCCGTTATACCTCTTTTGATACTTAATTTCAGCTACGGTGTGATCATCAGTACTTTACAGGAAAATTTCCAGCTCCTGCTCTCAGGCACTGAGTTTGTAGAAGGAAAGGATATCATGAAGGTGCTCATACCTGTGTCACTTGCTATAGGTATAGGCATAGGATTTATCGGAAGTAACGTAACGCTCGGAAGACAGTTAAAGAAGATTGAGGTTGGATGAGGAGAAAAAGGGTGACAAGAACAAAAATGCTGAAGAAGGCTGCAGTAGCTTTTGTACTTATATTATGCTTTATTGCCGGAATGTTTGAAAATCTTCCGTATAAACAGGCGGGAGCGGAAAGCTCTGACCCCAGGAAAGCTTATGAGGAAAAGCTTAAGGCTGCCCAGGACCAGAAAAAAGAGCTGGAAAAGCAGAAAAAGGAACAGGAAGCTTTAATAGCCGAGTTTTCACTTGAAAAGGAAAATATTGAGACATACATACAGGAGCTGGACCTTAAGCTTAATGACATCACTCTCCGTATTTTTGAATTAAAGCAGCAGATAACGGATACTGAGGAAGAGCTTGAGACCACAAAAAAGAATCTTGAAGACGCCAAAAAGAGAGAAGAACAGCAGTATATCATCATGAAAAAGAGGATCGCCTACATGTACGAAAACGGAGAAGCTACGTACATGGACCTGCTTCTTAATTCGGGAAGCGTGGCTGATTTCTTAAATCAGGTAGAGTATACGCAGGATATCGCGAGATATGACAATAACCTGCTTGAACGCTATAAGGACGCAAAGGCTGATGTTGAGGAGCATGAAGCACTTCTTAATGCTTCGCTCGAAGAACTGAATCTCATCAGGCAGTCTGAAGAGCTTGAACAGTCCACGGTGCAGGAGCTGATGGACCTTAAAACGGAGGAGATAGACCGCCTTACGGAGAAGCTCGGCGTGGCAGATGAGTATCTTTTTAACTACATGGAGCAGATAAGCAGTAAAAATGTAGAGATAAACGAGATCATCGAAGCTGAGCAGAAGCGTATGGAGGAAGAAGAAAGAAAGCGTAAGGAAGAGGAAGAAAGAAGAAAACGCGAAGAAGAGGAGAAAAGAAAAAAGGCTCAGGAAAGCGGTAATATCAGTAAACCCAAGTCCACAAGCGGCTACGATGCAGACGCGATAAACCATGTGGTACTTACTGATGAGACGGATGTGTATAAGATGACATGGCCTCTTCCGGGAGATCACAGGACTTTCTCAAAGTTCGGACCCAGAAAAGCGCCTACCAAGGGAGCTTCCACCTACCATAAGGGCTGGGATATCGGAGGCGAGTTCGGTGCGCCCATGGTATCGGTACTTGCAGGAAAGGTTATAGACGTAAGCTACAACAGTTCTGCGGGCAACTATGTAAAGGTTGAGCATCAGCCGGGATTTGTAACCGTATACTGCCATTGCTCAAAGACTTTGGTAAGTGCAGGAGATTATGTAAAGCAGGGACAGCAGATAGCACTTGTAGGCTCGACCGGTGTATCGACGGGGCCTCACCTGCATTTTGCGGTACAGAAGAACGGTGAATATGTCGACCCCGAGCCTTATATAGGATATCTTGAGTAACAGTTTTGGGAGTTTTTATGCAAGAGGAAAATAAGTTTTTTAAAGGATTTATAGTCGGATTGCTGGTAGCCTTAGCAAGTGCGGCGATACTGATCGTCTTCATGAGGGATTACCTGTTTAATGCCGCTCCCGGTGATAAATCAGGTGTAACGTCAACGCAGTCCGATGAAAAAAAGTATAATATGTTCATCGGTAAGCTAAACAATATGCTTACTGTCATTAAGAAGGACTTTTATGAGGATGTTGATACCGAGGTCCTGTATGAGGGTGCTTTGGACGGTATCATGGCGGCACTTGATGATCCGTATTCCTGTTATTATACGGCGGAAGAAGCAACTGCGGTATTTCAGGCGACATCGGGTTCATATGTAGGCATAGGCTGCTATGTAGGCCAATTGAAGGATACCAATGATATCGTGGTAGTATCGGTCATGGAGGATTCGCCTGCGGAAATGGCAGGGCTTAAGCCTGAGGATATCCTGATCGGTGTAGACGGGACAGATATAACTAATCTCAGCCTTGATTACGCCATGTCGCTGGTAAAGGGTCCGGAGGGCAGCGAAGTAGTGATAACCGTAAAGCGCGGCGATGAGACTCTCGACCTTCCCATGAAAAGAGCTAAAATAGAGCAGAAGACAGTATCATACCGCATGCTCGATGACGGTATAGGATATATTCTTGTCAGCGCTTTTTACGATAATACGACTAAGGAAACAAAAGCTGCCCTGGAAGATCTGGAAAAGCAGGGCATGACCAGGCTTATCATTGACTTAAGAGAGAACCCCGGCGGTCTTTTTGATACGGCAGTCAGCATGCTTGACCTCATGCTGGAAAAGGGCCTGCTTGTAGCATATACGGACAGTAAGCAGGGCGATGAGGTTAAATCATTTACCAAGAACGATGACGTGTTTGATAAGCCCATAGTAATACTTATAAACGGAAATTCAGCAAGTGCTTCCGAACTTTTTACACAGACCATGCGTGATTATGAGAAGGCTACCGTCATGGGTACAACGTCGTACGGAAAGGGTGTATATCAGACACTCTGGCCCATCGGCGAAGATAATTCATTCATAAAGTATACAGGCGGAAGATATTATTCACCCAAGGGTGTCTGCATACACGGGACAGGCATTGAACCCGATATAGTGGTAGAACTTGAAGAAGGACTGGAAAAAGAGGTGATATCAAAGCGTACAAAAGACAACCAGATCGACGCAGCGGTTGAATATCTTAAGAATAAATAAGTAACAGGATCCGGCACTTTGAAGTGCCGGATTTTTTATGGCAGAATGTACAAAAAAATAAGAGGATAATGCGAAAAATTTTGCTTGATTTTTATATGAGTCTGTGATATAGTATTCCACGTTAAACGGACAAATGTAGTTGAGAGAAATACAACGGAGAGATCATGAGGATGAGTGAGAAAGACAAGTATTACCTTGTAAAAGAAAAGGCCGTCCCCGATGTACTGTTGAAGGTGGTTGAGGCGAAAAGGCTTCTGGATTCCGGCAAGGCTATAACCGTTCAGGAGGCTGCAGAACAGCTCGGGATCAGCAGAAGTTCTTTTTATAAATACAAGGATGATATATTCCCGTTCCACGAGAATAACCGCGGAAAGACGATAAATATCATGCTGCTTCTGGATGACGAGCCCGGACTTTTGTCAAACGTGCTGAACGAGATAGCGAAGTGCAAGGCCAACATCCTGACCATACACCAGAGCATCCCGATAGGCGGTATAGCTTCCGTGACTTTAGGCATGGAGATGCGCCCCGAGACCAAAGAGGTAAACGATATCATATCGGCCATAGAGGGGATTCACGGGATTAATTCTTTAAAGATTTTAGGACGTGAATGATATATAAGGCTTCCCCTTGAGGGGAAGCTGGCACGAAGTGCCTGATGAGGTGGAAAAGCTTCAGGCAAGAGAAAAAACATCAGGAGACTAACTTACATGAAAATTGCAATATTCGGATACGGAACAGTAGGTTCCGGAGTATTTGACGTAATAAATATGAACAGCGACATCATCGCCAAGCGTGCGGGTAAGCCCATCGAGATCAAGTACGTGCTTGATCTTCGTGATTTTCCGGGCGATCCCGTGGAAAAGGTGCTGGTGCATGATGTAAATATCATCCTGGATGACCCCGAGGTTAAGATCATAGCCGAGGTCATGGGAGGTATGGAGCCCGCTTTCAAGTTCACAAAAGAGGCTCTTTCAAGAGGAAAGTCAGTATGTACATCCAATAAGGAGCTCGTAGCGGCTCACGGTGCAGAGCTTATAGAGCTTGCGGCAAAGAACAACTGTGATTATTATTTCGAAGCAAGTGTCGGCGGCGGTATCCCGATCATCAGGTCGCTGTGCGATTCACTTGTGGGTGATGACATATTGGAGATCAAAGGTATCGTAAACGGTACCACCAATTATATCTTAACCCGTATGGGTGAGGACGGACTCGCATTTGATGTGGCATTAAAGGAAGCACAGGATAACGGCTATGCCGAGAGAAATCCCGCTGCGGACATCGAGGGTACCGATGCACAGAGAAAGGCAGCCATCCTTGCATCACTTGCAGCAGGACATCAGGTAGACTGCGACGATATCCCCACAGAGGGTATCTGTGCAGTAACAGCTGAGGATATAGCAGCTGCAAAGGGATTAGGAGCTAAGATCAAGCTTCTCTGCAACATAAGAAGAGACGATGAAAAGGTATCTGCCATGGTAGCGCCCTTCCTCGTATTTGAAAACTGCCAGCTTTATCACGTAAATAACGTATTTAACGGAATACTTGTAACGGGAAATGCCACAGGCGACGTACTTTTCTACGGCAAGGGCGCAGGAAAGCTTCCCACAGCCGGAGCTGTAGCAGGTGATATCATAGAGGCAGCCAAGTATTACGGTCTTCCTTCCGATACCATCTGGAGCAGGGAAAAGGCTCATATGGCAGATCAGGGCAGCCGCGTAGGAAGATTTTACGTACGACTGAATGACAAGGATGCCATGGAGGCAAGAAAAGCTTTGGGTGTTACCGCAGAGAGCGCATCCTACAAGGCAGGCGAGGTAGCATTCATCACAGAGTCCATGAGCGAGAGCGAGTTTGATGCCAAGATCAAGGGACTTGATGTTTTAAGTAAGATCCGTGTATATGATTAAATTAAAAATATAAAGAGGAAAAAGACATGTTAGTAGTAAAGAAATTCGGCGGATCATCCGTCGCAAACAAGGAAAGGATCTACAATGTAGCAAACCGCTGTATAGAGGACTACAAGGCAGGTAATGATGTAGTAGTAGTACTTTCCGCAATGGGTAAGACCACCAACGAGCTGATAGCGAAAGCTAAAGACATCAGTCCTAAGCCTCCCAAGCGTGAGCTTGACATGCTTGTAGCCGTAGGTGAGCAGATATCCGTATCGCTCATGTGTATGGCCATGGCTGAGCTCGGTGTACCGGCTGTATCACTTAATGCATTCCAGGTAGCTATGCATACCACAAGTGATTACACCAATGCAAGGCTTACAAGCATTGATTCCGAGAGGATCAGAGCTGAGCTTGATGCCAGAAAGATCGTAGTGATCACCGGTTTCCAGGGAGTTGACAAGTACAACAACGTGACCACCTTAGGCCGCGGCGGCTCGGATACCACAGCAGTTGCTTTAGCAGCAGCACTTCGTGCAGATAAATGTGAGATATATACCGATGTAGACGGTGTATACACTGCTGATCCCCGTATTGTTCCCGATGCTAAAAAGCTTGATGAGATCACATATGATGAGATGCTCGAGCTTGCAACATTAGGTGCGGGAGTTCTTCATAACAGATCGGTAGAAATGGGAAAGAAATACGGAGTACAGATAGTAGTACGTTCAAGCTTAAATACAAACGAAGGAACAGTAGTAAAGGAGAATGCTAAAATGGAAAAAATGATCATAAGCGGTGTTGCATGCGACAAGAAACCGGCCAGAATCGCCGTTATCGGTTTACAGGACCAGCCCGGTGTGGCTTTCAAGCTCTTTAACCACCTTGCAAATCACGGTATCAATGTAGATATCATCCTTCAGTCCATAGGTAGGGACGGTACAAAGGATATCAGCTTCACAGTGGATGAGGATAAGGTTGACGAGGCACTTGCAGTAATGGAGAACCACAGAAATACAAGCCTTATCTGCGACAAGATCGATGTAGACAGAAACGTAGCAAAGGTCAGCGTAGTAGGTGCCGGTATGGTTACCAACGCAGGCGTTGCAGCTAAGATGTTCGAAGCTCTTTACGGTGCAGGCATCAACATCAAGATGATCTCCACTTCCGAGATCAAGATCAGCGTACTTATCGATCAGGAGTACTGCGATCAGGCTATGAGAGCCATCCATGACAAGTTCATCAAGGCAAACTGATAAAAGGATATTTATTATGGAAATACATATTCCGCAGGAATTTTCCTGCGGAGTTTTTTTATGTTTTTTAACGAATTGCGAAGGGGCTTAGCATAAAACGATTTTCAGAAAAATGTGCGGAAATATGTCAATTTTTATACATTTTGTGTATACATTTGCTGAATTCTGTGATATAATAATTCTATTATTTATTTACAGCAAATAAACCGGCATGCCGGTCATGTGAAAGGAGAGTTCTGATGAAAAAACGGATTTTGTTAATGCTGGCTGCAGTCCTGTTACTTGCGGTGTCGGCAGCAGCTCTTCTGCCCAAAGCTATGGAAGCTAAGGCAGCGGAAAAAGCAAAGAGCGGTGACTGGGAGTACGAATATGAAGGAAAAACAGCCACTATAACCCTGTACAAAGGCAGCAAATCTAAGGTAACCATACCTTCAAAGATCGGCGGAAAGACAGTAACTGCCATAGGCCGTGAGGCTTTCAGAAAGAACCAGAATATCGAGACTGTTATAATCCCCAAGACAGTTAAGGAGATCGGCTGGTGTGCATTTGCTGACTGTGAATTCCTTACCACTGTTAAATTCAAGAAAAAGATAAAGCTGACAAAGCTTGCCGACAGTGTATTTGAGAACTGTTATTCGCTTACCACCATTAAGCTTCCTTCCAGCATTACCGAGATGGGCGATTACGTGTTCTGCAGATGTAAGTCATTAAAGAGTATAACCATCCCCGCTAAGGCAACCAAGTTGGGTTCGGGTTTATTTAAATACTGTGAGAGCCTGGAGAAGGTAGTTATCAAGGCTAAGATCAAGGAGCTTCCTTCGGATACTTTCTGGGATTGTTTAGTTTTGGAGAACATAAGTCTTCCTTCCACAATTGAGGTTATCGGAAATGCAGCATTCGGATGCTGTGAATCGTTAGAAACCTTCAAAGTTCCCGCTAACACAAAGAAAATCTCGTACCATGCATTCTTCGACTGCCAGAGTCTTGAAGTGCTTGACCTCGGCAGTAATGTAACAGAACTTGAAAATGAGATTTTCTACAGCCAGTGCTGGAACCTTGAAAAGATTATCATGCCTAAGAGCTTAAAGACCATAGGTGAGAAGATGCTTACGGACCTTTCGGATGATGTACTGAATTACCTTGTGATCGAAGCACCTAAGGGCAGCTATGCGGCATCCTGGGCAGCAGAAAAGGGTCTTACCGTTGTTAATAAGTGATGACGGAGAAAAAGAAGGAGGTTAATATGACAAGAAAAACAATATCCCGTATAATGGGACTTATCATAGCTGTATTTCTTCTCGCACTCGTTCTTCCTTTGGGCAGTGGTGAGGCAAAGGCAGCTACAAAGGGTTCGAAGGGTGACTGGGAATTCGAATACGAAGGCAAGAGGCTTACGATAACGGGCTATAACGGCAATGACACCGATATTACCGTACCGTCAAAGATAGACGGGAAAAATGTAGTAGCTATCGGAAGATCGGTATTTGCTAAAAATACCGACATAACATCCGTAACCATTTCAAAAGGCGTAGAGCTGATAGATTTTGCAGCTTTCCAGGGTTGTTCCAATATTACATCCATTACGTTACCGAGTACTTTGAGAACCATCGGGAATTATGCATTTGATGGCTGTGAGAAGCTTGAAGAGATTAAAATTCCAGATAACGTAAGAAAGATCGGCAACTATGCTTTTGTGAACTGTAAAGCACTGAAGGAGGCTACTATCCCTAAGAAAGCTAAGCATCTTGGGGAAGGTATTTTCCAGTATTGCGAAAATCTGGAGAAATTCCGGATACTTTCAAAGACCAAATGGCTTCCGAAAAGAACCTTCTGGGGCTGCACAAATCTCAGATCCGGGGAACTGCCTTCTGCTTTACGTTTTATAAGGGGCTCTTCATTTGGCTGTTGCTCTGTTCTTCAGAGAGTGGATTTCCCTGATGAGGTACGTGAAGTCGGAGGATGCTTCTGGGAAAACAATATGCTGACAACAGTCGTATTCGGAAGAAAGACCGTAAAACTCGGTTATGAGGTGCTTGGAGGCTGTAAATACGTAGAAACGCTTGTAATACCGGAAAGCGTTACCGAGATCGATGACGGATTTTTCAGCCGTTATTACGGTGACAAACTTGGCATCACAGTAGTTACCACCAAAGGCAGCTATGCAGAAGAGTGGGCAAAGAACCTTGGTATGCCGGTTCAATATAATATCGACGATTATTATGACTAAATGTATCGCAGGGATTGATTCCTGAAAAAAGATATTCATCGATCAGAGGGACGGTTCTCTGATTGAAAAAATTTCGCACGCCGCAGGCTAACACCTGCGGTGTTTTTCTACACTTTTTCGCTCGTTTTTTCGCATTCGGGACGGCTTTATTG
>CACYIR010000010.1 GCA_902774525.1 uncultured Lachnospiraceae bacterium | reverse complement strand
TCTTTTTTATTGCTTGCTTCAGGCTCCGCCCTGTGTATCAGTGCTTTACCGGATAATGCCTCGGATACTGCGGTAAACACAGTATTATATACCGCCTCGGGATCCTCAAATCTTACCTCCTGTTTTGACGGATGTACATTAACATCCATTGACGCAGGATCGATATCGATAAATATATCCGTAAAAGGATACTTGTGCTGCATAAGGAAGGGCTGGTAAGCATCCTCTATTGCCTTAAACAGTATCTGGCTTCTTATAAAACGGCCGTTTACAAAATAATTTTCCGTATTCCTGTTGCTTCTGACCACTGCGGGGCGGCATATACATCCCGACACCTTTATATTTTTAACACCTGTATAGTCAAGCTCAATTATCTCTGATGCGATATCCCTGCCGTATATACCGAACAGGACATCTTTCATCTTTCCGCTTCCGTTGGTAAAGAGCACATTTCTTCCGTTATTTACATACTTAATGCTTACCTCGGGATGTGAAAGAGCTATCCTTTCCACAGCCTCATTGCAATACGAACCTTCCGTAGCAGAGCTTTTTAAAAACTTTCTTCTTACAGGTACCTGAAGGAACACATCCCTTATGATAAACGTGGTACCGTCCGGTGCACCTATCTCCTCAAATAATACTTCTTCTCCGCCTTTGATGCGGTAATGTACTGCTGAAAATGCCTCTTTTGTCTTAGTTATAAGCTCAACATCCGCAACAGCGGCTATACTTGCAAGAGCTTCACCTCTGAATCCCAAAGAAGTTATATGTGAAAGATCACCGGCATCCTTTATCTTACTGGTCGTATGCCTGATAAATGCTACCTTTACATCATCCTTATCTATACCGGAACCGTTATCCGTGATCCTTATAAGGTCTATACCGCCTCCCCTGATCTCTACAGATATAGAGGTAGCTCCCGCATCAATGGAGTTTTCCACAAGCTCCTTGATGATGGATGCAGGTCTGTCTATAACCTCTCCGGCAGCTATCTGGTTTATCGTGTTCTTGTCAAGTATGTTGATTCTGCTCATGTTTATTTACCTTTCCGGTAATTGTTATGTGTTACTGTTTCTAAGTTCTTCCTGCAGCTCTGAAAGCTTGTTTAAAGCCTGGATCGGAGTGATCGACATCAGGTCCATATCCCTTATGTCATCCAGGATATTGTCCTGCTTTCTTTCGGCAAAGAGCGACATCTGGTCGGGATAGTCCTTTTTCTTCTTTGAAACGGGCTGGCGATATTTCTCACTTACTGAACCACCTGTTTTTATCATCTCACTTCTGTCATGTGAATTGATATCATTCAGGCTCAGTACCTCAACTATCTCTCCTGCACGTTTAAGTATCTCCTCGGGAAGTCCGGCAAGACGTGCCACCTGTATACCGTAGCTCTTATCTGCTCCGCCTTTTACTATCTTCCTTAAGAATATGATGCTTTCTCCCTGTTCCTTTACAGCAATGCTAAAGTTCTTTACACAGTCAAGCTTTTCCTCAAGTTCTGTCAGCTCATGGTAGTGTGTGGCAAATAAGGTCTTAGCTCCGAGCTTATTGTTATCGCTTATATATTCCACCACCGCCCATGCTATGGCCAGACCGTCAAATGTACTTGTACCTCTTCCTATCTCATCCAGGATGAGCAGGCTTTTTGAGGTCGCATTACGCATGATCTGTGACACTTCATTCATCTCTACCATGAAAGTACTCTGACCGCTTGCCAGATCATCAGAAGCTCCTACCCTGGTAAATACCCTGTCAACCAGACCGATATTGGCATATGAAGCAGGCACAAAACTGCCCATCTGTGCCATAAGTACTATAAGCGCGGTCTGACGCATATAAGTGGATTTACCTGCCATATTGGGACCGGTAATGATCGATATACGCTGCGCATCATTATCAAGATACGTATCATTAGCTATAAATCCGGTATCTCCCAGTACCTTTTCTACCACGGGATGTCTTCCGTCCCTGATATCTATGATGCCGTCCTCATTAAGCAGAGGTCTTACATATCCGTTTCTTTCCGAAATATAGCTTAAAGAACAGAGGCTGTCGATATAAGCTATCTTTTTAGCAGTCTTCTGTATCCTTACGATATTTGAGGCTATCTTTTCCCTGAGTTCCGTGAATATATCATATTCTAAAGCTACAAGTCTGTCCTCCGCATGAAGGATCTTGTCCTCAAGTTCTTTTAATTCGGGCGTAGTATAACGCTCAGCCTGTACAAGAGTCTGCTTTCTTATCCAGTTCTCTGGTACAAGGTTCTTATACGAATTTGTAACCTCCAGATAATATCCGAATACCTTATTGAACTTAATTCGCAGATTCTTGATACCGGTGCTTTCTTTTTCTCTGGTCTCTACCTCGGCCAGCCAGTTCTTGCCTTCCGACCTTGCCGATCTCAGCTCATCTATGACAGAACTGTATCCGTCCCTGATTATACCGCCTTCTCTGATACTTATGGGAGGATCGTCATTTATGGTGGTATCGATCATCTCCTTTAAGTCGTCTAAGGTATCGGTACCCTCATAAAGCTCTTTTAACAGTCCGCTTTCAAAATCGGAAAGCAGCTGCTTTATGGGGGCGATCATAGCGATCGACGAAGAAAATGCTATCATGTCCCTGGGGTTGGCATTACGGTAGCTTATCCTTCCGGCAAGCCTTTCAAGGTCATATATGGAATTGAGATACTCTCTTATCTCTTCCCTTACAAGTACATTTTTATTTAGTTCCTCTATGGCATCAAGCCTTTTTTCTATCTCATTCTTCTCCAAAAGAGGCTGCTCCACAAAAGACCTCAGCATTCTGGCGCCCATAGCGGTACCTGTCCTGTCAAGGACATTAAGGAGTGAGCCTTTTTTATTCTTGTCACGCATGGTTTCGGTAAGTTCAAGATTCCTTCTGGTCTGGGAATCTATGAGCATATATTTCCCCGAAACATAAGGTACTATCTCCGTTACATGGTCAAGAGATATCATCTGTGTCTCAAGGGCATAACGCAGAACCGCACCTGCCGCTGCTTTTGCCGCAGGATAAATATCTATCCCAAGCTCTGCACAGCTTTTACATTTAAAATGCCCGGCAAGTATGTTCTCACATTTCCTTAAGTCGTAATAATCGGCTCCTACTGTACCTATGGTGATATTAAGTTTTTCCTTAAGTGCAGTTAAGTCCATACCGCACATTAAGAATGCTTCGTTACATATGATCTCGGCAGGAGTCAGCTTATATACCTCGTCCTGTATCTTTGTCAGCCCTTCAAACTCCTGTATAAAGAAGTCACCTGTAGATACATCCAGTGATGCCATACCGTATGTCTCATCACAGTAATATATGCTCATCAGGTAATTATTCTTTGTTTCATCAAGTGCCTGCGGATTGATATTGGTACCGGGAGTTACTACCCTTATAACCTCACGTTTGACCAGTCCTTTAGCTAAGGCCGGATCCTCCATCTGCTCACATATAGCTACCTTATAGCCTTTTTCAACAAGCCTTGAGATATATCCTTCCGATGAATGGAAAGGCACGCCGCACATGGGAGCCCTTTCCTCTAAGCCGCAGTTTTTGCCCGTAAGAGTCAGCTCACGCTCCTTTGATGCCGTCTTTGCATCATCGAAGAACATCTCATAAAAATCACCGAGACGGTAAAACAGTATGCAGTCCTTATATCCGTTTTTTATCCCCATATACTGCTGCATCTGCGGTGTCAGCTCATACTTTTGTTCCTTCACTTCTGTTTACCTCTAAAACCCCATTTTAAGTCTTTTAAGCCTCTAACGGTTTCCACTCTCCGGATACCGTAAAATCGTCTGCAGCCTGTTCTGCCGCATCTGTAATACTTTCCTCAAATCCCATCATCTTAAGGAGCAGTATCGCATTTCTGGTCACGGCTCTTCCGTCTCTTAATCTGTAATCAAAGAAGACTCCGTCATCTTCAACTTTTTCCTCAAAATGATACATCTTAAAGCTTTTTTCCAATATGTATGTAAGCTCTATATCATGGGTAGCTGCAAACAGCATGCAGTTTTTCTCACCCATATATGAAAGTATCCTCGAAGAAGCCGCTATACGCTCCAATGTATTTGTACCCCTGAGCACCTCATCTACAAATATGAGTAAAGGTACTTCATCATTTAAACTGTCGCATATCCTTTTTAATGACTTGATCTCAACTATGTAATAGCTTTCTCCGCCCGAAAGGTTATCGGTAAGTGCCATCGAAGTCATACACTTAAAAAATGACGCTCTGTATCTGTCGGCCATACAGGTATTTATCGACTGTGCCAGTATGGAATTGATCGCTACGGTCTTAATGAATGTTGATTTACCGGATGCATTCGAACCGGTGAGCAGTACGTTGCCTGTCTCACTAAAGTTATTCTTTACCGGATCGGATATCATCGGATGGTAGATGTTTTCCGTATCAATGCCCGTGCTACTCTTTGCATCGGTAAGTTCGGGAATACACCATTCACCCATAAGCTCCCTGAATGACGACACGGCTATCATTGAATCTATAAGGCCTATGATCTCATAAATTTTATCAAAATCATCCTTTTTATCCTTAAGCTTTCCGAGCATCACATTAAACCTTATAAGGTCGATATGTGTAGCCATACGGAGATAATCAAGAGCAACCTCCAGGATATCACCGTTACTTTTTTTTGATACTATAAGGGCTGCACCCTTTGTGACATTCCTGTACTTTTTAAGTTCTTCCTTTAAAGTTACCGTATACGGACTTAATACATCACAGTCAATACCGCATATCCTGTCTGCAAGATCCAGTGTACGAAGTATGTATGCCACAACTGCATAATAGTTTTCTATCACACCCTTACGTTTAAAGTAAGACATGACATTATAAAAGAATACACCGAGAGTGGCCATGATGCCGACAGGCGGATAAACAAATATCATACCTATCGCAGCAGCAAGCAATACAATACATGCAAAATGCTTAACATTGCTCTCTTCTTCAAGATTATCAAGACGGTTCAAATATTCATATACGGATATTCCTTTTATCTTACCGGCTTTTGCAAGTTCCATCTGGAGTTTAAGCCTTGTGTCCGGATTTTCAGAAAAGAACTTTATAAGTTCCTCTCTTTTTCGTAAGGTTTCATTATCAAGTGAGGGAGTTCTGAGCAGATAGTAAAGATATTCCTCTCCGATAGAACTTTGTGCTGCACAAGCCGTAAGGAACACGTTGTCCATATCAAGGTCATTCCATGTGATATTATCTATCACACAGTGCTTTGTATCCTCCGGATGTCTTTCAGCCATAGTCCTGAAATAAAAACCTATAGATTCATATTTCTCATGTGTATACTCAAGCTCCGGTATCTGTCCGAAACTCTTTTTAATTCTTTCTTCCAGCTTTTTGTCAGCCTTTTTCTGCATAATATAACCGCCGGCAAATATCACGGCTACGATCACTGCAGCACCGATTATATATTCCATAACTCTATCCGATTCCTGTAAATAATATTTTCATTTTCCTGATTCTTTAAACTTTATCCTTATGCGGCCTTTATCGAAAAAGGCAAACAATCGGACATTATATTTTACCTTATTTACAGAAATAAGTCAAAATTTATTTTATTAAATAAAAATGTCATCCCGAGCGTCAGCGAAGGATCTGATACCCTGTATCTTAAAGATTCTTCGCTTCGCTCAGAATGACATATTGAAGCCAAGTTTAATATTAATAATATCCTTATTATTGTTTTTTCTTATTATTCCTTATTATTCCTTTATATCTTTTTTATCGTCACTGTCATTACCGATGACAAGTCCTTCCAGTCTTGCCTTTACGGCCAGCTGTACCCTGTTTTTATAGCCTGTCTTAGCCAGAAGGTCATTGATATAGTAATTGACCGTTGCCGGACTGATATACAGCTTTTCGGATATCTCTTTATTGGTAGCACCGGTAGTCACTTCCCTAAGTACATCCAGCTCCATTTCGGAAAAATCGGTACTTTTGGCATTTCCTATGGAAAGCTCCGGAGTAGTATCCGGATATATATGCTCTCCCTTCATCGTTCTTTCCATAACAGCAAGTATCGGTACCTCTTCAAGTTCCTTATACCAGAAGCTGTCCACCCCGATGCTTCTCGCCTTATCTATATATGATACCTCCGGCATGGATGTGATGATTATGATCTTGATCTCGGGCTTTAACTTCTTTATCTCCTTTGAAGCATCCAGACCGTTCATCCCGCCTATCATTACTATATCCATAAGTATCAGGTCAACATCGCTTCCACAACAGTACTCAATTGCTTCTTCTCCGTTTTTCAGGGTAGCCACAAGCTCGAAATCTTCTGACTCTTTTATGAAATACGAAAAAAACTGCCTTGTAATATTCTGATCGTCAACTATAGCAACCTTTGTCATATGTACTCCTTTCTTTTAACTTTCCGAGAGAGGAAGCTTAATGATCACCTTAAAGACGACGGAAATATCCACGTTCATCAGTCCGCCTGCTCTTTCAACGGCCCTTCTTAAGTTAGTAAGGCCTCCTCCTTCCGTGAAATCAGGACCGGGCAGCACTCCGTTATTGCTTATCTCTATCTTGATATAATCCTTATCTTTAAATGATTTTAATGTCCTCACCTTAACCTCTGACGCATTAATATACAGCACGGTACCTTTTCCGTGACGCAATGTATTGTTGGCACAGGTCCTTATCGCGGATATCACCACTTCTTTTAGTTTTGCATCTAACGGCAGATTTCCTTCAGTATATACTTCAAGTCCTGTCTTTCTTATATCCCTTAGGACATCGGTATACAGAAGAGAGTCTTTTTCTCTTTCTTCTCCCCTTAAAAGCATGGCATTCAGCTTCCATTGCTTTATTACTTCTTTACCTAGTTTTTCATCCCCTGTATCAAGATATCTTTTTGACATGATAAGAGTCTTCCCGAGATCGTCATGAACCTTTCTCTTGGTCTCAAGCACTTCTTTTTCGACTGTCATTACTTCTATGTCGCGGTTGAGCAGATTAAGTCGGTTCTTGATCTCGCCAGCCTTGATTCTTTTTATCTTAAGTTCTTCATTAAGCAGCTGCTCCCTTGATACGTCATATGCGGTAATCTCATAAATCTTACGTCCCTCAAAATAGCATATTCTTTTTTGTATGCTGTAAACCTTACTGTTTCTGAGACGTATAATACATTCATTATCTTCTTTCCCCGTATCCTTTATTAATTCAAGTGATTTGTCTTTTATACGGTCCCAGAACTGGTTTCCGTTATATATACTTTCTCCGAACAAGAGATGTGATATCTCATCCATCTTGGAATTTATAAGCTTTACGGTTCCTCCCGACCAGTAAAACAGCAATCCCACAGGCAGGGTATCAAGTGCCTGTTTTATCGAAGCTTTTGAAAGATATTTGTTTGCACTGCGGTATGCAAAAGCCGTTACCTTTAAAACTACGGCTGTAAGGATTATCTGAATCGCGATAAGTATCGGTCTGTAACCGAATCCCTGAATACCTAACTGTTCTACATAATAAGGTCTCAGTAAGATCAGGAAATTCTGCAGTATCAGATATTCGACTATAAACTGTAACCCTACGAGTGCCAGATATAGCTTTCTGCTTCTTGTAAGCAAAAGCCTGAAAAAATTATATATGACTATCGTAAGCATGACCAGCGTTTCAAGCCCGAAAAATCCCAAAGTGAACAGTTCTATCTTTAACTGCATACGTTCACCTCACTTTCTTTCAGTGAGAATAAACGTACATATACTCCTTCATCCTCATGCAGTACTTCAATCTTGAGACCATGTCCGTCCACATCGAAATCACTGTAATCAGGTATTTCAAAAGGAGTATCCATAAGCATCTCAAGTCTTAACCCGTCTTCACCCAGCAAAATACAGGATATGGTTTCGACATCGGGCAGAGCAGCTTCAACGGTGGTTTCAAAAAACTCATATGCAAATATCAGAAGTTCACCTTCAAACTCTGTATCAGCCTTTATACCGCTTACATTGGCATCAATGCCCAAAAGCCTGATATTTTCAAGTGACTCCCTTATTGCATATCTCAGTTCTTCAAGTTTCAGATATTTATAGTGTTCTGTCATGATCGACAGATTCGCCTGTCTTTTAGCATATGCACCGAATACGGAACACAGCTTTAAAGCCTCGTCGGGACTGCATCCGGAAAGCTCAACTTTTTCCAGTATCTCTTCAATTTTCTTTAGCTGATACTGGGTCCTGTTAGATATTTTATCATACAGTTTGTTTCTTACTTCTATCGATGCTTTCTGCGTCTTTATCTCATTTTCCATTTCCAGAAGGTTATTTTCCTCTGAAATACGGTCAAGAGCTTCTTTTAAGCCGGCATTTAATTCATTTATTGTGGTATGGTCTTCCACCCATGCAACTTTACCCACAGGGATGGTCTGGACTCTTATGACTCTGTTTTCATCCAAAAATACTTCTTCCCCGTTTTCCGTACGGGCTATCTCATCCTCAGTAATTTCCTGAGCCAGGTTTGAACGATATTTGATCTTATTGTCCATACCCGCTATCGCGGCGTTTATGGTCGAGAGTCCGAATATATCATCGTAATCGCTGTTGGAAGGTATAAGACCTATACGGAGAGATGCTTCCCAAAGGCCGATATATATAAGCGCATATATTTCATGGAAATTATATATCTTCCTTCCGAAAACAGTAGGTGATTTTCCTCCCCTTATGATATATATAAATAAAAATGTAGCGAAAAACATCGATATATAAGCCGGTATCAATGCCAGTTCTTTGCTTACGCTGGTCCTGCTTCGTTTTATAAGTATAAAGTAAGAAAAGGCCGTTAGTATTACACACCAGGCAATTACAATATAATATCCGTAATTATATTTGTAATTCAGACTGCCATCGAAATATCCGCCGATATTAAATACAAAATTATGCAGATCGTTTGTTAAAACCAGAGCAATCAGACATATCCATACCGCAAACAATATCTTTCCGGATTTATACGATCTGAGCTCAGCTTCACGACCTACATTTAATGATAAAAGCAATGATAAAAAAGGAAGCATGGTGGTAGGGATATAATATGCATACCAAAAATACCTGTCTACCACATAAATATTGCTGAACAATATCCAGCGTATAAGTCTCATGATAAATAGGGCAATGATAGCGGAACCGCCTAGCACCAGATAGCTTCTTAATATCTTATCCGTTACTCTTCTCTGAATTGTAATGATCCAGGTAACTGTGATACCGATAAACATGATAGTATTTAATTCCTGAAGAAAAGCCTGCAGTCTTCCTCCGACAAAATTAAACACCTGTTCCAGTTCAGAAAGTATCAGTGCTATACCAAATATTAAAATGAATTTTCTTGATTTTTTACTGATATATGGCATATATACTCCCAAACATAATATATCCGATAAATATAACGTATTTTCATTTATACATTTTCAGTATACAACACAGGTTTACATAAGTAAACAAATATCGGACCCGGAAAGTAAAAACTATTAACATTAATAGTTTTTTATAAAATAAAAAAGACCTGTCCGCGGACAAGCCTTTTTTATGTTGTATGCCAAGCCTTTTAATCAAGAAAGCTTTTGATTTTAACGATGGTCCTGTAGTCAACCGGTGATACCATGCAGCCGTACTTTCTTCCGCTTTCATGGATGATCATACCGTTGCCCATATACAGAGCCACGTGATTTATTTTTCCGGATGATGAACCGTAGAATACCATGTCACCCGGTTTTGCATTAGCAAGTGAAACTGTCTTACCCTTTGAAGAAGCAGCTATATCGTAAGATGCTCTCGGAAGGGTTGAGGTATCAAAACCGCATGCTCTGTAAACTGCGAGACAGAATCCCGAACAGTCACATCCGGTAGTCAGGCTGTTGCCGCCCCATACATACTTAAGACCGATATGCTTCTTAGCTTCGATAATGATCTGGTTTCTTAACGAATTGGCTCCGACATTGGACTCACCGTTAAGAACCGCCTCTAATGATACGGCTTTATCCCAGTCATAAGCAACATCTACAAATTCTTTTGCGATATAACCTTCAAGGTCATCACAATATGCCTTAACCCAGATTGTATCATCCTCTTTGGAGATTACACACTCTTCGATAACGGGAAGCTGTACTCCGCGCTTAACCGTAGCGATGATGTTTTCATCATCTGATGAATCGGGCTCCGACCTGAAGTTAACGGTTCCTGCGTTACAGGTTGCCATAAGAGTTGAAAGGCAAAGAGCTCTTTCTATGGCCTTCTCGCCGGTGATAAGATATTCTTCCGAAACATAACCGGTGATCTTGCCTGACTTGATATGTGCCCAGCCATCCTTGGTATCGAGGATTTCACACATACCGTCCTTAGGCAGGTAACCTACTATTGATGCCGATGTACCGGCTGACTTTCTGATATTTAAATAATCGTTTACATTTGCAAAAGCTACTGTCTCAGGTATCACTGCAGCTTCGGTAAATAACTCTGCAATGTTAAAATCAGCATTTTCTTCATAACACTTATCAAGGTAGTATGAAAGTCCTTCAATGGGTCTCTCACCTGTGATAATATCTGCTGCGTTAGCTTTTGTTTCCGTGTTAGCCATTATCAGAAGTCCAAGTAACAGACTTGCCGCTATGGCTTTAATATATGACTTCATATATGCTTTCCTTTTCTTAAATGTTTTTCCGCAGCCCCGATACAGCAGGCAGTTAATACAAATACGGATAGATTTTCAGTAAGGCTATTTTGCATTATACTACTGAATTACATATTTGTCAACAAATTGTTACGTAAAAATTACATTAACAAATTATAAACTGTAATAAACGTAAAAATCCGGGGATTTCAAAAATCCCCGGATGCATGATAATTACTGGTTTTTTCAGCATCTGATACTCATCATATCATTGTAGAAAGAATTATTAATTTGTGTAATCCCAATCAACTGCAGAATGCTCATTTGTCTTATCTCTGGTAAAGAGGTCTACCACTGCCTGCTGTACATCCTGACCGTTAAAAAGTATATCATATACTTCCTGTACTATGGGCATCTCTACCTCATATTTGTCAGCCAGAGCCTTGGCAGCCTTTGCACAATATACGCCCTCTACTACCTGTGCTACCTTCTTCATGGCATCATCCACACTCATACCCTGACCGATAAGGTATCCTGCATTCCAGTTTCTTGAATGATGGCTGGTAGCGGTAACAAAAAGATCGCCCACGCCGGAAAGTCCGCACAGGGTCTCTATCTTTGCCCCCATCTTTTTACCCAGACGGCTTATCTCAGCTATACCTCTGGTCATAAGAGCAGCTTTCGTATTGTCACCGAACCCGAGTCCGTCAGACATACCGGCCGCAAGAGCTATGACATTCTTGATAGAACCGCCGAGCTCCACGCCTATTACATCATCGCTTGAGTATACTCTGAATGTTTTTGTCATGAACATATCCTGGATCTTCTTGGCAGCCTCTTCGGATCTTGATGCCACAACAACGGTTGTAGGGATAAGTCTGCTTACTTCCTCTGCATGTGAAGGTCCTGACAGAACGGCAAGTGTAGCATCGGGGATCTCCTCGCCTATGATATCCAGTATGGTATTAAGAGTCTTTTCCTCAATACCCTTTGCAACATTTACTACGAGCTGGCCGTCCCTGATATATGGTGCTACAAGCTTTGCGGTATCTCTAACATAAGGTGAAGCGACAGCAAATACTATAAGCTCGGGATTACTTCCGTTTACTGCATATTTTTCGTCCAAAGTCAGTTCTACCGAATCCGGAAGTACTGCTCCGGGAAGGTTTTTGATGTTTTTTCTGTCTGCCTTAAGAGCTTCGATCTCGCTCTCGATCTTAGACCATAATACAACCTTTGTTCCTTTATTTGCGAGCAGAATCGCAAGTGCGGTGCCCCATGTACCGCTTCCTAATACTGTAACTGACATTTCTCTATAACCCTTTTTAAGAGTATTCCTTTCTTATTATTCAGCCTTCCCCCTTGAGGTGAAGGTGCCCCGAAGGGGCGGATGAGGTGTTATTATATGTCATGCAGACACTTCATCGTGCTTCTTATGTCCTATCTTATTCTCGGTACCGTTCATAAGCCTTTTGATATTCTGTCTGTGCTGTATGAAAGCCATGACAGTGTACATGCATGATACTATGACTATCCATGCATAATAAGGCTCTGCGGTAAATCTTATGGCATTCCATATCGGGAACAGCGTAAGTACTGCAAGTGAACCTACCGATACGTACTTGGTAGTAAGTACCAGGATAGCGAACAACGGAAGTCCCACAGGAAGTATCCAGGGATCGATCGCAATAAATACACCCGCAGTAACGGCTATGCCCTTGCCGCCGTGGAATTTAAGCCACACGGGGAAGTTATGTCCGAGTACGCAGCCGAATCCGCATATAAGCTCTAAAAGCTTTACGTAATCGATATCCTTATATATTACAAATCTTACAAGCAAAACTACCAGTATAGCCTTTAACATGTCACCGACAAGGGTGATCACGCCGGCTTTTTTACCTAATGTTCTAAAAGCATTGGTCGTGCCGGCATTGCCGCTTCCCATCTCACGTATATCCACATGGTTCATAAGGCCCATGATATATCCGGTGGAAAAACTGCCCACAATATAACCCAACACTAAGCATACCACAATCTGTAGAGCCATCTTTTCTCTCCCTTACTTCGAATTTTCTCCTCGTTCCCTGATGATCATCTTGATAGATGTACCGGAAAATCCGAATGCTTCCCTGATCTTATTTTCTATATAACGCTGATATGAAAAATGGAACAGCTCTTTATCGTTACAGAATATAACAAATGTCGGAGGCTTGATACCTGTCTGTGTGATATAGAAAAGCTTAAGCCTCTTGCCTTTATCTGTAGGAGGCTGCTGAAGTGCAACCGCCTCGGTCATGATCTCGTTAAGTACACCTGTCTTGATCCTTAAGCTCTGGTTCTCGAGCACCACATCTATGGACTCAAACAGCTTGGTCACACGCTGTCCGGTAAGTGCCGAGATAAACAGGATCTCCGCATACGGGATAAACGAGAGTATCTGAACTATCTTATCCCTGTAACGGTACATGGTCTTGTCATCCTTTTCAATGGCATCCCATTTATTTACACAGATGATGATACCTCTGCCACGCTCATGAGCTATGCCTATGATCTTAGCGTCCTGCTCTGTTACGCCTTCCACGGCATCTATCATAAGTACCGCCACATCACATTTTTCAACAGCGGATACGGTCCTTATGATCGAGTAACGCTCGAGGTCTTCTTTTATCTTGCTCTTACGTCTCAGTCCCGCAGTATCTACAAAGACATATTCCTTACCGTCATACTTTATCTCGGTATCAATGGCATCTCTCGTGGTACCTGCTATATCGGAAACGATACATCTTTCCTCGCCTGCCAGCCTGTTGATAAGTGAAGATTTGCCGGAATTGGGACGTCCTATGACTGCTATCCTCGGGCGCTCGTCCTCTTCCTCTTCTTCGGTGTTTTCAGGGAAGTATTTTACAACTTCATCAAGCAGTTCACCGAATCCGAGCTTTCCTGAGGAAGCTATCGGGAACGGCTCTCCGATACCCAGATTATAGAACTCATATACATCGGCCTGGAGCTGCTTAAAATCATCTACCTTATTAACCGCAAGCACTACAGGCTTCTTGGAACGTCTGAGCATATCCGCCACATTAAAGTCGGCATCAACAAGTCCCTGTCTGACATCCACCAGGAATATAATAACATCGGCAGTTTCTATTGCTATCTCAGCCTGCTCCCTCATGGACTTTAATATGATATCATCGGACTTAGGCTCTATACCGCCCGTATCTATCAGTGTAAAACTGTGGTTGAGCCATGTGGTATCGGCATATATCCTGTCTCTGGTAACGCCCGGATAGTCCTTGACTATGGCTATCTGTTCACCGGCCAGAGCGTTAAAAAGCGTGGATTTTCCGACATTCGGCCTTCCCACTATCGCTACAATAGGTTTCATATTTATCTATCCTTCCTGTTACAGCCTTATTATTCCACCTCATCAGTCAGCTTCGCTGACAGCTTCCCCTCAAGGGGAAGCCTGTCATTAATCAATCTCATATTTGTTCAACTCGTTGGAATAATAATCCCTCTCGTAATCCTTCATAAATGAACCCACAAATGCGGACCCACTCGATTTTACTATACGAACCTTTTTTTGTAAAGCGTTTTCTAATTTTTCAAGCGGCATATCATCCAAAAAGATGTCCTCACCGCTCTTTAATGTACTGCACGGTAAAAGTATATAGGAATCAAGGCTCGTTTCTTCCTCAGGCTCGTTCTTAAATGCTGCTTTTAACTGAGCAAGTATATCCTGACCTGTGAGAAGTCCAGTCACATCTATATCATGTCCGAAGAAGTCATTTATGATCCTGTGAACATGGATGTGTTTTACTCCGAACTCTTCTGCCACTCTTTCAGAAAGCATCTTGATGGTGCTGTAAGCCGCATATCCGGTCACTACATGGAAGACAGTATCTGTAAGAAACTCAGCACTTACTTTTCTGTCATGTTTTTTCGTATCTTCTATATCATTATATACTTCGACTTCGTCTTCGTCCTCTTCAAATTCTTCCGCATTATCTATATCTTCATCATGGTCTGAATCTATGTCTTCTTCGAAATCTTCCGGATAATCCTCATCATATCCATCATCAGGATAATCCTCATCGTCATACTCATCGGTCTCATCATATCCGTCCGACTCATCATTTACGTAGCAGACTTCTACATCATAGTTGTTGCCGGATATCATATCCTTTAACGTCTGTATTTCTTCTTCCACCTCGTCGATCATGGATCTTAGCATTCCGACTCCGTTTTCTATCTGAGGGAAACCATCATATTCTTCAATCGACGGTATGGGTCTTTCGGCTCTTAAATACCACTCATCGGAAGCATAGATAAGTCTTGTGCCGTATTTTTCCAGATAATATTTCTGCTTAGCCTCTATCTGCTGCAATACCTTTTCCGCATCCTCTTTTGTGAAAGGATCAAGATGCTGCAAGCCCTCACGGAACTTCGTAAGTCCTACAGGCACTATCGACATGCTCTGGAAGTTTGGCAGATACTGCTCTATATCCGACATTGTCCTCTCAAGCTCTTCTCCGTCATTAAAGCCTTTGCACAATACTACCTGTCCGTTAAGCTCCAGTCCCGCATCACAGAAGGTCTTTATATGTCTAAGCGCACTTCCTGCGAACCTGTTATTGAGCATCCTGCACCTGAGTTCAGGGTTGGTGGTATGTATCGAGATATTGATCGGTGATAATTTATAATAGCATATTCTCTTAGCATCTTCATCACTCATATTGGTGAGGGTGACATAATTTCCCTGAAGAAATGAAAGTCTCGCATCATCATCCTTAAAATACAGAGTCTCTCTCATACCTTTGGGCAGCTGGTCTATAAAGCAGAATATACATTTATTCCTGCAGGAATGGTATTCATCCATCATACCGGACTCAAATTCCAGACCTAAGTCCTCGTCCTCGTCCTTCTCTATCTCAAATTCCCAGAATTCGCCTGTTTCTTTGCTTATAACGCCAAGAACCAGTTCCTCGTCATCACAAAGGAACCGGTAATCAAATATATCTTTTATTTCCTGTCCGTTAATGCTTACCACTGCATCTCCCGGCTGCAGCTCCAGTTCTTCACCTATCGAACCGGGAGCCACACTTGAGATTACATGGCCTTTATTTTCCTTTTTCAACTTCTTACTCCTGTGATTGAAATAAATCCTATATTTACACCGCGGTCGTTACCGTGTGCTCTGTGAGAATAAAACATATCCGGACGGCATCTGGTGCAGAGTCCGCTTATATCTATATTATCCTTTATTACGCCTGCATTTATCAGATTGGTTTTGTTCGCTTCCCACAGGTTAAGGTAGAACTTGCCCGTAGGATTATCTTCAAAACTGCCCGAAGCGGGACGTACTATATCCAAATATTTATCATTACCGGAATATACATTCGAATACCTGTCTATAAATACTTTGGCTACTTCTTCTCCTACTTCATAACAATCCAGACATATCGAAGGTCCTATGACCGCTTTGATATCCTTAGGATCGGTACCGAATACGGATTTCATTTTCTCAATGGCAGCACCTGCTATATCATTTACCGTACCTTTCCATCCGGCATGTACGGCAGAGATCACTTTTTTAACGGTATCAACAATAAAAACAGGTACACAGTCTGCTCCAAGTACATACAGAACTACATCCTGTTCATTTGTGATCTGACCGTCTATCTCTTCTTCCGTTCCGGTAATATCAGCCAGTCCCGTCTCCCCGTTACAGTTCTTTAACAAACTAAGCCTAACGCCACGGCCGCGCTCATTTTTCCCGACTATCTGTACATTGGTCGAATGGCACTGATGAGGCATAACAATGCTTTCCGGCTTAAATCCCGCTGATGCGGAAAACAGTCTTATGTTCTCCATTACGTCTTCAGGGGCATCACCGCGCATAAAGCTCATATTCATAGATGAAAAACATCCGTGGCTCACTCCTCCGTACCTGGTGGAAAAACCGCAGTTAAGCCATTCGTAATCTGTCAGACTGTTAAATGTAATATAAGGAACTCTGTCTGCGTTATTCAGCACAGTATGTTCATTTAATATTTTGTTCACGTATAAAACCTCATAATATCACAGTATATATCCGAAATACATTTACATGACAGCGTCAAATGCATTCTTGTATATTTTTATATCTTTTCCGAGTATGGCTACCACATCAAATCTCACCGGATAGTCGTCAGGTATACCGTGTCTTGTCATATAAAAGATCGCACTTCTCGTAATCCTTCTTGCCTTACGGATGTCTACTGCTTCTTCAGGCAGTCCGTTTGCATCCGATTCCCTGTATTTTACTTCAATAAAACAAAGATACCCTTCGTTTTCGGCAATTATATCTATCTCTCCGGCTTTACAATAGAAATTCGTTTCTATAACCTTATACCCGGAATTCTGCAGGAACAGCACTGCCTCGTGCTCGTTATTAAATCCGACCTGTCTTTTATTCAAATGGATGCCCTTTCATATAATTACTATAATTCCATCTTCTGCTTGATAGCATCAACCTTATCGACAAACATGAGTACTTCTACCACAGCTTCATAAAGCTCGGGCGGAATATAATCTCCGAAATCAAGTCTCGATAATGTTTCTGCCAGTTTTGAGTCATGATGCAGAGGAACATTTGATTTCTTAGCTTCTTCTATGATCTTATCAGCCAGATATCCTTTACCTGTAGCTATGATCTTCGGCGCCTGATCTCCGGGCTCAAACCCGAGTGCTACAGCGGTTTTAACCTTTTTAACCATTTATGTTCCTCCTTTCCTGTTTTTTATCTTTTTATCAAATCTTCATCTCTGTTATTGATTTTCAATCACAGACCCGTCCCTATGATCAAAATCACAGATGCACAAATGTCCTTCTGTGTATCGGCGTCATTCCGAGTTCTTTTATGGCTGCAATGTGAGCAGCGGTACCGTATCCCTTATTACCTGCAAAATCATATCCGGGGTATATCTTATCATATTCGACCATCATCCTGTCCCTGGTCACTTTGGCTATGATACTTGCGGCTGCTATGGAAATACTTTTTGCATCACCTTTTATGATTCCAACCTGTCGGATATCCACATCCGGAATATGCTCAGCATCGACAAGCAGTATATCCGGTGTAAACATCTCACCGGTCTTGGGATTCTTAAGATCCTTTATTGCTTTTCTCATGGCACTGTGTGTGGCTCTTTTTATGTTGATCTCATCGATCACTTCATTGGTCTCCAGTCCTAAGCCTACAGCCACAGCCTTATCCATTATTATATCATAAAGCTCCTCTCTCTTTTTTTCGGAGAGTTTCTTGGAATCGTTAAGATATAAAATTTCTTCATCTTTGGGAAGTATGACCGCTCCTGCCACTACAGGTCCGGCAAACGGTCCTCGTCCGACCTCATCTATACCGCATATCAGGTTGAATTCAGCATACTTATACTCGAACTCTTTCATAGTCTCTATGCGGGCACGCTCTGCTTCCAGTTTTGCAAGAGCTTTTTGTTCTTTTTCTTCTTTTGTCATGATTATCTCTACTCCGGCATCTCCAGGGTTATCCTGCCAAGCTTCTGTGTCCTGAAATCATCTATCAAAATTTTTGAGGCTTTAAGCAGATCTATCTCTGCACCTTTTTTAAGGCATCCTCTTTTTTGACCGATCATTTCAAGTATTGCTAACGCCTTTTCATTTTCACCCGATATATCTGCATCGCTACTTCCGTTTTTATCTGTCGAAACCGTTGTTACATCTATATCATATCTTTCTTTTAACACTAAAGGATAATCCTTCATCAATATCTTAATAAGCTCTAAAGCCATATCCTCGGGATAAAGGATATCGTCATTGATCGAACCGATAAATGCTATATGCAGTCCGATCTTTTGGTCCTCAAACTTAGGCCACAGAATACCGGGGGTATCCAGAAGCTCTACGTTCTTATTGATCCTTATCCATTGTTTGCCTATGGTCACGCCGGGCTTATTACCGGTCTTGGTACAGGCTTTTCCTGCAAACGAATTGATAAATGTGGACTTTCCCGAATTGGGTATGCCGGCTATCATTGCCCTTAAGGGTCTGGCAAGTATACCTTTCTTACGGTCTCTTTCAATTTTTTCCTGGCAGGCCTTCTGTATAACTTCAGTAGTAGCCTTTACACCGGCACCTGTTTTGGAATTAACTATGCTGACAAAAAATCCCTTATCCTCATAGTACTTCTTCCATATGGCTGTCTTTTTTTCATCGGCCATATCGGATTTGTTTAGCAGCAAAACCCTGTATTTCCCTTTGGCCAGTTCATCAATATCAGGATTTTTACTGCTTAACGGTATCCTCGCATCAAGTATCTCGACCACTACATCGATAAGCTTGATACTTTCCTGCATCATTTTTTTGGCTTTAGCCATATGACCTGGATACCAGTTTATGGTTTTGGTCTCGTAACCTTTTGTATTATCAGTTTTAGACATAAATCTCATTCCTCTTTGTTTAAAACCTTCAGTTCCTTTTCAATCCCCTGAAGCTGCTCCTTGCATTTTGATGCAAGTATGGTACCTTCCTTATACAGCTCGATCGACTCATTGAGAGCTATATCCTTTTCAGACAGTCTGTCATTGATCTCTTCGAGACGGTTCAATGCTTCATCGATATTGAATTCTTCATTCTCACCCGAAGGGGTATTCGTTTTCTTATTGCTCATCCGGTACTCCTTATATTCTGCCAATTTTTTTAGATCATAACAATCTTTATCAATTACTTCACGACGGCAGGTATATCACCGTCATGCATCCTGATATTGATATTATCACCGCTCTTTACATCTGCTGCATTCTTTACCGGCTTATCATCCTTAGATACGTATCCGAATCCGCCTACAAGTTTGGCTGTCGGGGATAATCCGTTTAAATTTGCCAGCAGTACTTCAAATCTTTTGCTGTAGCTTTGGAATATCAGCCTGATATTTTTATCCATACTTTCTTTAAGGATATCGGGTCTGTCCTTAAATCCGGCAAATACAAGCTTCATACCCGCATTGATATTTTCCGTGAGCATCGCGGTCTTTTCAGTATATGCCTTTAACACTGCCTCGATATTCATTCGCATCAGTTCTGACTGATGTTTTAATCTCTCTGCGTTTTCCTTAAGCCTGTTCTGAGGGCTGTTTTTAGCAAGTAAAGCGATTTTATTCTCAAGCTGAAGCTTCTTATTCTTTAATAGTGCAGCCATGTTATCCTGTATGGCTTTTTTTAGCAATTCCACCTTTTCTATGTCTGCCATCACATCCGGTATGGTCTCTTCGGCTGCCTCGGAAGGTGTGGCTACACGTTTATCCGCCACGTAATCTATAAGCGTCCAGTGTCCTTCATGTCCTACCGCGGATACAATGGGAGTAACAGCTTCAAACACGGCTCTTACTATCTTCTCGTCATTATAGACATTCAGTTCTTCATCCGAACCTCCGCCACGTCCTACGATGATGGAGTCAAGCCCCATACCGTCGAGTTCTTTTATACCGTTCACTATAGTGCTTACTGCATTTACGCCCTGTACATTTACATGGAACAGAACCAGCTGCACATAAGGATTGCGTTTTTTGGCCACCTTGCATATATCCTTTATAGCCTGTCCGTTTTTAGATGTGATGATGCCAACATTTTCCGGATGTTTCGGTATCGGCTTTTTATGTATCACATCAAACAGTCCCTCGGCCTGCAGCTTTGCTTTTAACTGAAGAAGTGCCAGATTGCTCTGTCCTTCACCTATGTTCTCTATCTCTCTAACTATCAGCTGGGTCTGTCCTGACTTTTCAAAAAACTCTAACCTTCCGGCTATGGCTACAAACTGCCCTTTTTCCAACGTGAACTTAAGAGCCTGCACAGCCACCGAATCCCAAAGCCTGCATGGAAGAAGCGCATTATCATCTTTTATGTCAAAGTAATAATGAGCTCCTTTTTTCCCGTTAAAGTTTGTAACTTCTCCTTTTACAAGTATATCATAAAACTCGGGTACGTGGTTATATCTGTCGGATATCAGGCGGTTTACTTCGGATACGGTTTTGTATTTTTCATATTTCTCCGGTACCGGTCCCGAAGCTGAAGAAGTACTTATAATTGCATTACCTATGGTTTGTGTCTTACCCGCTTTAGCAGTCTCCGGAGCCTTATACCATCTCTCCAGTTCTTCCGGGAGCTCATCACCCATATAGTACCAGGTTTTATTCAGTGCATCCCACCTTGCTCCGTATGCTTTTGCAAGGTCTTTTTCACTAAAGGATACAGAAAGCTTAAATATACCCATTTATTCTTCCTTTTTATTGAGACCGCTTATCAACGCAAGTCCGTCAAGTCTTATCCATGCTTTTCCGATGATGCTCTCTCTCGGGACATTACCCATACCGGTATACCGGCTGTCCAGGCTTTCATTCCTGTTATCACCGAGCACGAAAAACTCGTCATCATCAAGATACACGGGATCTTCCGCAAGACCGTATACCTGCATAGGTTCTACGGCGTTTTCTTCCACTAACAGTTCATCATTAATATAGACATATCCGTCTTTGATCTGTACTTTTTCGCCGGGAAGCCCGATCACACGACGTATACCGTAATAATCATGCTCCTTGCCGGATATATTAAATACTATCACATCAAATCGTTCCGGGTCCTCTTTCCTGTAGCTCAGCCTGTTTACCAGGACCATGTTTCCGTCCTCAAGTGCAGGCTTCATAGAATCACCGGTCATGTTTGTTTTCTCGATACAGTATTCCGTAATGGCCCATGCGGCAAAAATAGCAGCACCAATAACTATCAGCCACAATATTACCTTTACCGATATCCGTATTATCTTATCCCTCAATTCACGTCTGTCGTAATCAAGGTTGTAATTTGGTTCAAAACTCAAAACTTCCTCCTAAAACTCGTAAGGATCATCCCATAAGAGCTGTCATTTTTTCAAAATCATAGCTGTGTATAAGCTTGCATCCCGCACCGATCTCTGATTCTTTTACGGTATCGGATACCACAACATCGGCTTCTGCAGGATCGCTTACTATTTCTGTAGCCATCATCTCAAAGAAACTCCTAACGTTTATCACATCCGTCACAAAGAAATAATCTATAAGAAATGCAAGGGCTGTCTCACCTGCTACATGCTCGCTGCTGTCCTTGTTCATATTAAGCCAGATGAAATCATTTTTTACAAGGTCAAGTCCGAACAGATAAGCAAACGTACTGTCCGAATTGATGATATATGATGATGCCACAGACTTAGGCTCAAAGATCTGTCCCGAATCCTCTATATCCCTCAGCATATATCCTGCCTTACAGAAACAGTCGCAAAATCTCAAAGGCGAAAATACATTATTGCAGAATACAATATACTTTACAGCGGGATACATTTTCTTAAACTCTTCAAGCTTAATATCGAAGTATTCCGAACCGCCTTTATAACCGCTGGTCTCGTCGCCCGAATAAGTTATGGCATCCGACTGGTTCCCCGCCATGGTCCTCCACGAGAACTCTATACGTCTTCCGTCATCTGTAAGTCCGAAACAGGAAAGGTCTATATCATCGACCTTTTCCCAATATGTAAATGCTCTGAGCTTCTTAAACGCATCGATGTGCAGACGTGTTCCTTTTGCAAGCACGCCAAAACCGCCTGACGAGGCAGTCTCCTGAACAGGCAGTGCATAATTCTTCATTTTTTCATCAATATATACTTTTCCAAGCTTATCCTTAAGTACTCTCACAAGTTCTGCTTTAATGAAGTCTTTAAGAAGATCAGCCTGAGCTCCGGAAAGGAATGTCTTTCTCTTTGCTGTTTCTTCCTTCGTCTCAAGGTGAACTTTAACTTTTTCATACTTGGTAAAG